>JBEKVF010000055.1:0-9706 GCA_049514295.1 Acidimicrobiales bacterium | reverse complement strand
CGGCCTCGAGGTCGTAGCTGCCGGTGAAGACGCCGAAGAACCCTGCCGGGTACTTCGACGGCGTCGCGACGCCGTTGAACGCGCCGTGGTCGGCGAGGACGTGGGCCCGGACGGCCAGGATCCTTCCGTCGCTCGTCGCCGCGATCTCTCCTCGCATGATGTAATCGCGGGCGAACGCGGTGCTGACGAGGTTCTCGTACCGATCCTCCATCCACTTGACCGGCTTGCCCGTCATGAGCGACGCCACGATCGCGCAGATGTACCCCGGGTAGATCGGCACCTTGTTGCCGAAGCCACCGCCGATGTCGGGCGCGATCACCCGGATCTTGTGCTCGGGCACTTTCGCCACCAGGGAGTAGAGCGTGCGGTGGGCGTGGGGGGCCTGCGTGGTGCACCAGACGGTCAACGTCTCGTCGAAGCTGCGGAAGTCCGCCACGCACCCGCATGTCTCCATTGGTGCTGGGTGCACACGCGGGTAGACCATGTCCTCGCTGACCGTGACGTCGGCCGACGCGAAGACCGCTGCGGTCGCAGCCTCGTCGCCCGTCTCCCAGTCGAAGCAGTGGTTGTCGGCCTTCCCCTCCAGGTCGTCCCGCACGACGGGGGCCCCGGGCTCGAGCGCCGTGCGGGCCCACACCACGGGGTCGAGCATCTCGTAGTCGACCTCTATCAACTCGAGGGCATCGCGGGCGGAGTAGCGGTCCTCCGCCACGACGGCGGCCACCTCCTGCCCCTGGTAGCGGACCTTGTCCGTCGCCAGCACCGCCTGCACGTCGTTGGCCAGGGTCGGCATCCACGCCAGCTTCCGCTCGGCCAGCATCGCACCGGTGAGCACGGCTTTGACCTTGGGGTGGGCCTCGGCTGCCATCGTGTCGACGGCGACGATCCGCGCGTGGGCCACCGGCGAGCGGAGGATGGCCATATAGAGCATCCCGGGGAGCTGCACGTCGTCGCAGAAGGTCCCCTTGCCGCGGATGAACCGCTGGTCCTCCTTGCGCAGCATGCGGCCGTAGCCGGTCGGCTGCTGGTCGTTGTCGTCGAAGGTGGTCACCCGTTCCGTGGTGGTCACGGCGCGTCCTTGCCCGCTCCCGCGGCCTCGTGCATCGCCGCCCAACGGATCGACCGGACGATGGTCGTATACCCAGTGCACCGGCAGACCTGTCCGGAAATGGCCTCCCGGATCTCGTGGTCCGTCGGATCGGGGTTGCGGTCGAGGAGGGCCCGGGCGGTCATCATCATCCCCGGCGTGCAGAATCCGCACTGGAGGCCGTGGCACTGCATGAAGCCCAGCTGGACGGGGTCCAGGAAGCCGTCCTGCTCGAGGTCCTCGACGGTACGGATGTCGTGACCGCCCGCCATGGCAGCCAGCACCGTGCACGATTTGACGGGCTCGCGGTCCATCCAGACGACGCAGGTGCCGCAATTGCTGGTGTCGCAGCCCCAGTGCGTGCCGGTCAGCCCGAGCTGGTCGCGCAGGAAGTGCACCAGCAGCAAGCGGCCCTCGATCTCCTCGGTGACCTCCTCGCCATTGACGCTCATGGACACTTGCATGTCAGTCCTCCCGCGCTTCGATGCGCCGGACGCAGCGCCACAGGACGCGTTGGGTCAGCACGTCGGCCAGGTGCCGCTTGAACTCGACGCTGCCCCGCATGTCCGAGACTGGCCGGCAGCTCTGCGCCGCGAGCGCCCCCGCCTCGGCGAACACCTCGTCGGAAGGGAACTGCCCCCGGAGTGCGGCCGAGACAGCGGGGACCCCGGTGGTGTTCGGGCCGACCGCCGCCAGGCCGACGCGGGCATCGGAGATGACGCCGTCCGTCAGCCACACCGCGGCACCGCTCGACACGACGGCCCAATCGCCCTTCCGGCGCTCGACCTTTTCGTACGCGCTCGACCCACTCGGCCGGAACGGGATCCGGATCTCGAGGAGGATCTCGGCCGGGCCGACTGCCGTCTCGTACGGCCCGACGTGGAAGTCCTCTATGGACACGACGCGCGAGCCCTGGCGGCCGACGATCACGCAACGCGCGTCCAGCGTCGAGCACACCGCGGAGAGGTCCTCGGAGGGATCGGCCTGGCACAGGGACCCACCGAGCGTCCCGCGGTTGCGCACCACGGGGTCCGCGATCACCCGCTCGGCGTCCCGGAAGATGGGGAAGGCCTCGGCCAGGAGGTCGGACTCCAGCAGCTCGCGGTGACGCGTCATCGCCCCGACGCACAGCTCGTCGCCCTCGGAGCGGACGTAGCCCATCTCCTCGTGCAGGTCGTTGATGTCGATCAGGTATTCGAAGTCGACCAGCCTGAGCTTCATCATGGGGAGCAGGCTGTGCCCGCCAGCCAGGATCCGCGCCGACTCGCCCAGGCGCTCGAGCAGCCCGAGGGCGTGCTCGACGCTGGTGGCACGCTCGTATTCGAACGGGGCTGGCACCTGCATACAGATGCTCTAGGCAAGCAGGATCAGCATGTAGCTCATTGTGAGCGCCATGATGAGCTCGCAGCACTGGGCCAGGGGCGGGGACACCTCGGGCACCCGACCGGCGCGCCGCTCCGACCTGAGGGAACCTGCAGCGCGGACGAGTACGGGCGCGAGCGTCGTCAAGCTCCACAACGCGTATGTGAGGAGGAAGGCGGCCAACGACACGGCGACCGGGTACTTCCAGCCCAGTGCAGCTGGCCCGCCCCCCATGACCATGCCGCGCATCGGGGTCCCGGCCGCCGACGCGTTCGACGCGAAGCCGATGGTGACCATCACCACCATGGCGATGCCCGATGCGACGTGCCCCAGGTGGCGGACGAGCGCCGTCGAAGCTCCCCGGGAGGCCACGGCGTCACGAAGGGCACCCCACCCGAACCACGCCGTGCCCGTGCCGAAGACGATCACCCACAGGGACGAGGGGCCGAACGCCAGGCGGGTCGTGAACATGCCGGCCATGACGACGCCCATGACCACGTGCCAGACGTCGACGTCACGCTGTGCGACCGACCCGGGGAACGACCTGACCAGCCGGCGGCAGCAGTAGAGGGCGGTCAGGATCATCACGCCGGCCAGGCAATCGGCAAGCCAGATCGGTCCCACCCCAAACCGCTCCTCTCACTCCGTGGCCACCCGGTCCCGGGACATCGCCACAGGCAGGCGATCGGCTCGCAGGCACCTCTTGACGTTGAGCGTGTACCCAATGAACACCGATGTCAACGGCAATTTAAGCAATCCCTTAGGGGCGCTGTCGCTCCCATTTGGGCCTGGGTAGTGTGGCCGGTGGTCGATATCACGGTGAACCGGCGGCAGAGGGGAGGGCGACCGTGAGGGACGTGCTGGACGACATAGACCGGTGGCACTCGGACGGTCGGCGGGTGGCCTTGGCCCGGGTGGTGGGCGTGATCGGGTCGGCGCCGCGGGACCCGGGCGCCGCCATGGCGGTGAACGACCAGGGCGAGGTGGCCGGGTCGGTGTCGGGCGGGTGCATTGAGGGGGCGGTGGTGTCCGAGGCGCTCGAGGTGCTCGAGACGGGGGTCCCGAGGCTGTGCACCTTCGGGTACTCCGACGACGAGGCGTTCGCCGTCGGCCTGACGTGCGGCGGGACGATCCGGGTCTTCGTGGAGCCGCTCGACTGATGCAGGACCTGGTCGCGCTGGTGCTGGACAGCCTCCGGGCCGCGGAGCCCGTGGCCTGGGCGACGGTGATCGAGCTCGACCCCCAGGATGGAGCGGAGGCGGCCGACCTACCCCCGCTGGGCGCCAAGGTGGTCGTGCGCGCGGACCGTGACCCGGTCGGGTCCCTGGGGGACCCGGCACTCGACGCCGCGGTCGCCCGTGACCTCCGCGGCGCCCTCGAGGCGGGGCGCAACGCCATCCGCCACTACGGTCCCGGCGGCCTCCTGCGCCGCACCGACATGACGGTCTTCGTGGAGGTCTTCGCTCCACCGCGGCGGATGATCGTCTTCGGCGCAGTCGACTTCACCCGCGCCCTGGTGGAGGTCGCCAAAGTCCTGCAGTTCCACGTCACGGTCTGCGACGCCCGCGCCGCCTTCGCCACGCGCACCAGGTTCCCCGAGGCCGACGACGTCGTGGTGGACTGGCCCCAGCGCTACCTCGAGAAGGTGGGCGGTACGCTTGGGCCGTTGGACTGCGTATGCGTCCTGACCCACGACCAGAAGTTCGACATTCCCGCTCTGGTCGCGGCACTCGGTACGAAGGTTGGCTACATCGGGGCCATGGGCTCACGAAAGACCACTGAGGCACGCGTGAAGCGCCTGCTCGACGAGGGGATCTCCATCAACCAGATCGAGCAGATCAGGGCCCCGATCGGCATCGACATCGGTGCCCGCACGCCGGAGGAGACCGCGGTGGCGATCTGCGCCGAGATCATCGGGCTGCGGGCCGGCGTGTCCACGCCGTCGCTGCGCGACGGTTGCGGCCCCATCCACCCGGTCGCGCCATGACGCAGCACGGGCTCGTGCCACCCGATGGCGACCCCGCTGGGACCGACTGGGTCGGCGTCAGCGACCAGCCGCTCCCCGTCGAGCGCGCCCAGGCCTGGGCGGTGGTTCCCTCGTGCGGCGGGATCGTGACCTTCTGCGGCACCGTGCGCGACCACTCCGAGGGTCGGTACGGCGTGACCTCGCTCGAATACGAGGCCTACCTCGAGTACGTCGAGCCCCGCTTGCGCGACGTCGCCTCGGCGGCGCGGGCGCAGTGGGAGATCGGCCGGCTCGTCCTGCTGCACCGGGTGGGGCGGCTGGTGGTCGGCGAGGTCTCGGTTGTTGTCGTCGCGTCGACGCCGCACCGGGGCGAAGCCTTCGCCGCCGCCCAGTTCTGCATCGACACCCTCAAGCACACTGTCCCGATCTGGAAGCACGAGACGTGGGAAGATGGCTCCGATTGGAGCGTGTGTGCGCACGACGGCCAGGTCGTCTCCGCACCCGGGTCGCCTCGTGACGCGCTGGCATCGGTAGTGCGGCCGCGATGATCCCGTTGGCCGAGGCGCAGCGGTTCGTCCTCCACCACATCGAGCCGTCGAGTCCCGGCGCTTGCGCGCTCGACGACGCGGTGGGTCTGGTGATAGGCGCGGACGTCGTCGCCCGGGAGCCGGTCCCCCCGTTCGCCAACTCTCAGATGGACGGCTACGCGCTGCGTGCCGTCGACACGATCGGCGCGCCGGTCACCCTCGAGGTGGTCGGGGTGGTGATGGCCGGCCAGACCTACGACGGCGTCCTACAGGCCGGGCACGCCGTCCGCATCATGACGGGCGCGCCGCTGCCCGACGGCGCCGATGCCGTCTGCATGGTCGAGCGGGCCGAGGCCGACAAACACGGACGGCGTGTCACCATCGGCGAAGAGCTCGCCCCGGAGACCTTCGTCCGGCGACCGGGGCGCGACGTCGCGGTGGGTGACGCGATCGCCAGGGCGGGCATGGTCCTGACACCGGCTCGCCTCGGCATGCTGGCCAACCAAGGCTTCGACGAAGTCCAGGTGTACCCCCGGCCCCGGGTCGGGGTGCTGTCCACGGGTGACGAGCTCTTCAGGGGGGACGGCCCGCTCCCGACCGGCAAGATCCGCGACGCCAACCGCCACACGCTCCTGGCCCAGGCGACCCGGGACGGCTTCGACACCACGGACCTCGGCGCCGTGCCCGACGACGAGTCAGCGTTGATCGACACGCTGACCCGGGCGGCGGAGCAGTGTGACGCCATCTTGACCAGCGGCGGCGTCAGCGTGGGCGACGTCGACCTGGTCCGGGTCGTCCTCGAGAAGCTCTGCGGGACCACGGCGCGGTGGATGCAGGTCGCGATCCGGCCCGCCAAGCCCTTCGCGTTCGGGCTGCTGTCGGGTACGGGCCCGCCGGTCTTCGGGTTGCCCGGGAACCCCGTGTCGGCGCTGGTGAGCTACGAGCTGTTCGCCCGGCCGGCTCTTCGGCGGATGGGCGGGCACCGCGACCTGCACCGGCCGATCCTCACCGCCCGCGCCGAGCACGACCTGCCCCGCCAGCCCGACGAGAAGCTGCACCTCCTCCGCGCCGTTGTCTCCGTCGGCGCGGCCGGGGAGCTCAGCGTCAGGACGGCCGGGGGCCAGGAGTCCCACCAGCTGCACGCGATGGCCGACGCCAACGCCCTCATCCTGCTGGCCGACGGCTCGGGGGCCGGTGAGGGCGACGACCTCCCCGTGCTCGTGATCGACCCCGATGGGCTGGGCGCCGCGAGCGGCGGCGGCCCGGCACGTGTCCAGGAGGAGCAGCGATCGCGTGCCGGCGATGGAGGGGAGGAGGGATCGTGAGCGCGACCACACCGGTCCGGATCGCCGTCAAGCCGCCCCGTCGCGTCGACCGGGCGGGCAGTGCGGTGGCGCAGACGATGCCGCTCGAGGGGCCGCTCGTCGACTCCCACGGGCGGGTCCACGACGACCTGCGGATCTCCGTCACTGATCGCTGCAACCTACGCTGCGTCTACTGCATGCCCGAGGAGGGGCTGTCCTTCCACGAGCAGGAGGACCTCCTGAGCTTCGACGAGATCACCCGGGTCGCCGGCGTGGCCCGCGGGCTGGGCGTGCGCTCCGTCCGCCTCACGGGCGGTGAGCCGCTCGTGCGCAAGGGGCTCCCCTCCCTCGTCGAGCGGCTCGCGGCGCTCGGGTTCGACGACATCGCGCTGACGACCAACGGGACGGCGCTGGCCAAGGTGGCCCCCGCCCTGGGCCGGGCCGGGCTGCGCCGGGTCAACATCAGCTGCGACTCATTGAGGCCGGACCGCTTCGCCGCCATCCGGCGGCGGGGACACCTCCCGGTCGTCCTGCAGGCCATGGAGGCCGCGGAATCGGCCGGCCTCGTGCCGTTGAAGGTGAACGTCGTCCTGCTGCGGGGGCAGAACGAGGACGAGATCCTCGACTTCGCAGCCCTGGCCCGTGAGACGGGACGTGTCGTCCGCTTCATCGAGTTCATGCCGCTCGACGCTCAGGGCGAGTGGGACCGCCAGCGCCTGGTGCCCGGGCGGGAGGTCTTCGAACGGATCTCGAGCAGCTGGCCGCTCGAGCCGGTGGCGAGCGCGGACGGGACGGCGCCCGCCGAGCGGTTCCGCTTCCTTGACGGGCGCGGGGAGATCGGCCTGATCTCCAGCGTCACCGAGCCCTTCTGCGGGACCTGCAACCGTCTGCGCGTGACCGCCGACGGCGCGCTGCGGAACTGCCTGTTCTCCGACGACGAGCACTCCGTGCGGGACATTCTCCGGGGTGACGGCAGCGACGCCGACCTCGCCCTCCTTTTCCGCCGGGCCGTCTGGGCCAAGTACCCCGGCCACGGGATCAACGAGCCCGGCTTCCTCCGGCCGACCCGGTCCATGTCGATGATCGGCGGTTGACGATGGCCCGGCTGCGCCTGTTCGGGCCCGCGCGCCAGGCCGCCGGCACCTCAGGCATCTCCGTGCCGGCGAAGGACGTGGCGGAGGTCATCGAGCGGGCGTCGGCCAGGTTCGGGCCGTCCTTCTCCGCCATCCTGGCCACCTCGCAGCTCTGGCTCAACGGTGACCAGACCACGTTGAGCGCGCCCGTCTCCGACGAGGACGAGGTGGCGGTCATCCCGCCGGTCTCCGGTGGCTAGGTCACAGCGCACGGGGGACGGCGAGGCCCACTCCGGTGACCTGACCCACATCGACGAGCACGGGCACGCCCACATGGTCGACGTCACGGCCAAGCCCCTCACCCGGCGGGTCGCCCTGGCCCGCTGCACGGTCGTCACCGGGGCCGACGTCCCCGCGGTCCTGCAGGCCGCGTCCGACGATCTCGACGCCGTCGAGGCCGCCCGGGTGGCCGGGATCCAAGCGGCCAAGCAGACGGCAGCCCTCATCCCGCTCTGTCACCCGATCGCGCTCGACGCCATCCGGGTGACGGTCGAGCTCCACGAGCACCGCCTCGACGTCGGCGCCATGGCGCAGATCGTGGAGCGCACCGGGGTCGAGATGGAGGCGCTCACCGCGTGCGCCGTCACGGCCCTTTCCTTGCTTCACGTCCTGCTGGCCGTCGATCCCGGCGCCTCGGTGGAGGACCTGACGCTGTGGCACAAGTCCGGCGGGCGGTCCGGTGTCTGGGAGCGGCGCGGGCCCAAGGCGGATATGCAGCACGGCATGGAAGGCACCGAGGCCTAGAATCGCATTTGCGAGGATTATTTCGACTTCACTTCAGGGTTTCCTTAATTTTCCTTGTATCTCCTCGCAGATGCGAACCTCCCTTTGTTACCTTTTCGTCATGTCACTCATGACGAACATCCACACAATGCGGTTCTCATTGAAGGTCGGCCGCCTGTCGACCGTGGGCGCGCTGGCAGTCTCGGTGGTGGGGGTCGCCGGCCTCGGGGCCGGCCAGAGCCCGGCCGGGGCCGCCACGGGATCGGGATCGGTGATGGTGCTCTCGGCAGGTTCGCTGCAGACGCTCATGCAATCGGACGTGGCGCCCGCCTTCCTCTCCGCGACCGGCTCCACGCTCAACGACATCTCCGAGGGTTCCACCGCCATCGCCAGCTCCATCAAGGCCGGCACCCAGGTCGGTGACGTCTTCATCAGCGCGTCACCCGCCGTCAACGCGACGCTCGAGGGCTCGGCGAACGGCGACTGGGTGTTGTGGTACGGGACCTTCGGCCAGTCGCCGCTGCTCCTCGGGTACAACCCGAAGAGCTCGTTCGCCCATGCACTGAAGACGGAGCCGTGGTACGACGTGGTAGGCGAGCCCGGCTTTCGGCTGGGCCGGACGGACCCGACCACCGATCCCAAGGGGGTGCTGGCGGTGAACGCCTTGACGGCGGCGGCGAAGAAGTACAAGAAGCCCGCGCTGCTGGCGCAGACCACCTCGACGACCGACGTGTACTCGGAGACCTCCCTCTTGGGAGAGCTGCAGGCCGGCCAGCTCGATGCCGGGTTCTTCTACGGGGTCGAGGTGGCGGCGGCCGGACTCAAGACGACCGTGCCCATCACGGGCGTCCCGAAGCAGGAAGCGGCGTACACCATCACCATCCTGAACAAGGCTCCCGATGAGGCGGCCGCGGTCGCCTTCGTGAAGTTCCTGCTCGGCACGAAAGGACGGGAGATCTTGAAGCAGAACGGCATCACGCCGGTCGTGCCCCCGCAGGTGACCGGGAAGGCGCACGTGCCCGCGACCCTGAAGGGAACTCTGTAGACGTGCCGGGCAGGGGGGCGGGGCGGACCCCCCTGCCGTGGCTCGGTGGACTCCTCGCCCTCTATCTGGTCATCCCGGTCGCCGCCTTCGTCGTCCGGTTCGCCCAGAACCCCAAGAGCGGATTCGCGGCACCAGGCCTCTTCCCCGCCCTCTACGTCTCGGTGGTGGGGGCCTCCATCGCGCTCGGCATCGTCGCCATCCTGGGCGTCCCGCTCGCCTATGTCCTGGCCCGATCGCACGGCCGCATCGCGTCGGTGGTCGACGTCGTCGTCCAGATCCCCCTCGCACTCCCGCCCCTCATCAGCGGGATCCTCCTGATCTACATCATCGGCCCGTACACGATCCTCGGCCGGCTCTTCGACGGCCGCCTGACCGAATCGATGGCCGGGGTGGTCATCGCCATGTCGTTCGTCTCCGCGCCGTTTCTCATCGTCACCGCCCGGGCGGCCTTCGAGGCGGTGGACCAGGGTCTGCTCGACGTGGCGTCGTCGCTCGGGCATTCCGATCTGGCACGTTTCTGGCGCGTGGCGATCCCCGTCGCCGGTGGGGGTATCCGAGC
>JBEKVF010000054.1:0-9763 GCA_049514295.1 Acidimicrobiales bacterium | reverse complement strand
CGCGGCCCGCGCGGCTCGACGTCCTGGTGAACAACGCGGGTGTCATGGGCACCCCCTACCGGCTCACGGCCGACGGGTTCGAGTTGCAGATGGGCACGAACCATTTCGGCCACTTCGCCCTCACCGGCCTGCTGCTCGACCGGATCGTCACGACCGAGCGTTCGCGCATCGTCACCGTGAGCTCACACATGCACCGCATGGGCCGGCTCGTCCCCGGCGACCCGACCGGCGCAACGGCGCGCAACACCTGGGTCAGCTACGGCACGTCCAAGCTGGCCAACCTCTTGTTCACCGCGGAGCTCAGCCGGCGCCTCGGCGCGGCGGGCCTCCCCACCCTGGCCGTTGCCGCGCACCCCGGCTGGACCCGCAGCAACCTCGCCGGCAACGGCGCCGCGCTGGGCAACAGCCGGCTGCGGCGCAAGCTCGGGCGGACCGCCGGGACGGTGCTCGGACAGTCGACGGCGGCCGGGGCCGTCCCGGTCCTGTGTGCGGCGACCGCGGCGGCCATCCGGCCGGGGCAGTACATCGGCCCAGCGCGCCTGTTCGGCCTCTACGGGCCGCCGTGCGTGGCCCGGCCCTCGGCGCGCGCCCGCGACGCGGTGGCGGCCGCGGAGCTGTGGCAAGCCTCCGAGGAGCTGACCGGCGTGCGCTACTCGGTCGGCGCCCCCGTCTGAGCGCACCGGCAGCACGGAGCGGGCACCAGCCCGCTGCCGGGGGACGCCGTGGGGGCCCGCCAGCGGCCGAGGAAGCCGGCGTGCGCCGCCGAGCGGTCCGGCCGCAGGACCCGGCCCAGGGTGACGATCACGACCGAGGCCGCGCCGGCCCGGCGCAGAGCCGCCGCCGCGCTCTGGGCCCGGGCGCCACTGACGTAGGTGTCGTCGAGCAGCACGGCGCGCCGGCGGGAGACGTCGGGGCGGAAGTCCGCGGGGACCTCGAAGGCACGGGCGTCGGGTCGCATGTGCCCGACCGGCGCCCGAGAGCGGGTGAGCAGGTGGGGCGACCAGCGGGCGCCGGCAGCGCGGGCGCAGACGGCGGGCGCCAGTCCCTCCACCGCGCTGAGCGGCGAGCCACCCGGGCGGGCCGTCGAGGGCACCGGGAGCACGAGGTCGAGCGGACCGCCCGCGGCGGCGGCCAGGCAGCCGGCGTGGTTGGCCAGGAAGCCGTCGAACAGCGCGCGCACCATCGGAGCGAAGCGGCGGCGCGCCTCGCTGACCGGTGACTCCTTGTACCCCATCAGCACCGCGTAGAGGGGCCCGGGCAGCGGGCACAGCCGCACCGGGAAGACGGGTGCGAGGGGGAGGCCGAGTCGGCGGCCGACCCATCGGCAGGCGAAGCACACGGCCTGGCCGCCGGCCGAGGGCCCGCAGCAGACGCGACACACCCCGGGCCCGGGGGGCGGCACGCGGTAGGGGTCAGGCGGGGTCGGGTTCGGGTCGATGCAGGAGAAAGGTCCCCGTGGCCCGGCTGACCAGCAGGCCGTCGGCGGCGCGCACCGTGGCCTCCCCGTAGGCGACCTGCTTCGCCATCCGCACGACCTCGCCGCGCAGCTCGAACCGGTCGCCCTTCAGGGCCGGCCGCATGCACTCGGTCTTCATCTCGAGCGTGCCCCGGGTGCGGGCCTTGCCCGGGAGGGCGGCGTTGATGGCGAAGTTCATGGCGGCATCGAGCAGCAGGGAATGGATGCCGGCCTGCGTGATCCCGTGCGGGTTGCACGCCAGGTCGGTCGGCGTGAAGGTCCCGGTGACCCAGCCGAGGTCCTCCCCGTCCACGCCGTAGCCGGTGAAGGCGCCCCCCACGGCGGCGATGATCGGCATCCCCCCGTCTCCCAGCCAGCGGTCCATGTCCTTAGGGGTGCGGCTCATCGGGGGCAGACCCTACCGGCCGGCCACCGTGCACCCCGGCGCCAGATGGCCCTTCGGAATGGTCCAGGTAGAATGTGATCCGATCCAAACCGGCAGGCAGCGGGCCACCGGAATCGGGAGGAGACCCACCATGACCACCGCAGTCGTCGTCGACGCCGTCCGGACCGCCGGCGGCAAGCGCAACGGGAAGCTGGGCAACTGGCACGCCGTCGACCTGGCCTCCGAGGCCCTCAGGGCGGTGGCGGAGCGCAACAAGCTCGACCCCGCCCAGGTGGACGACGTGATCATGGGCTGCGTCATGCAGGTCTCCGAGCAGTCGCTCAACGTGGGCCGCAACGCGGTCCTGGCCGCCGGCTGGCCCGAGTCGGTGCCCGCCACGACCATCGACCGCCAGTGCGGTTCCTCCCAGCAGGCGGTCCACTTCGCCGCCCAGGGCGTCATGGCCGGGGCCTACGACATCGTGGTCGCCGCGGGTATCGAGAGCATGACCCACACGCCCATGGGGTCCTCGGTCGTGCGCGACCACGGGTTCCCCTTCGGCCCCCGGATGATGGCCCGCTACACCGGCGAGGACGGGCACAGCCGGCTGAAGGGCCAGGGCATCGGCGCCGAGATGATCGCCGACCAGTGGGGCATCTCGCGCCAGGAGCTCGACGCCTTCTCGGCGCAGAGCCACCAGCGCGCGGCCCGGGCGAGCGCGGAGGGCCGGTTCGAGAACGAGATCATCCCCGTCGCCGTCCGTGATGACGAGGGCAAGGACACTGACGAGATCTTCGCCACCGACGAGGGCATCCGGCCCGACTCGACGGTGGAGACCCTGGGCAACCTCAAGCCCGCCTTCAAGGAGGACGGCAAGGTCACGGCCGGGAACTCCTCGCAGATCACCGACGGCGCCTCGGCCGTGCTGATCATGAGCGAGGAGAAGGCGAACGCGCTCGGGCTGCGGCCCCGCGCCCGCTTCCACGCCTTCGCGCTGGCCGGCGTCGACCCGGTGACGATGCTGACCGGGCCCATCCCGGCGACCACGAGCGTGCTCGAGCGGGCCAAGCTCTCCATGGACGACATCGACGCGGTGGAGATCAACGAGGCCTTCGCCTCGGTGGTGCTGGCCTGGGAGAAGGAGCACCACCCCAACATGGAGATCGTGAACCCCAACGGCGGCGCCATCGCCCTGGGGCACCCGCTGGGCGCCTCGGGCGGGAAGCTGCTCGCCACGCTCCTCAACGAGCTCGAGCGCACGAACGGCCGCTACGGGCTTCTCACCATGTGTGAGGGCGGCGGGCTGGCCAACGCCACGGTGATCGAGCGGCTGGGCTGATCCCGGGTCCGGCCCCCTACGGAGGGCCGGGTCGAGCCGGCGGGGTGGATCCCCGTCAGGGGAACGCGCGCCGGCGCGCCACGGTCAGTGGTATCTGGTCGCGAGCAGGAAGCCGACGAAGATCATCGCCAGGCCGACGACGAGCCCCCACGGCGAGCCGTGCGCCATGAACGGCAGGTGCGCCAGGTAGTTGACCGTGATCACGGCGACGCCGCCGATGAGCAGAACGAGGATGAGCGCCCCGAACCAGGGCGGGCTGTGGCGCACGCTCTTGGGGATCGGCGCCGTGTAGCGGCCGCTCTCCTCGGCCGTCTTGTAACGGCCGACCTTGGAGGCACGCCCTGAGGCCGACTTGCCCTTGCGGGAGGCACCCCCGGGGCCCTTGGTGCTGGTTGCCACGGGGCAGAGGTTAGCCACCGCCGGCGACGGGCTCGGGCCGGGCGGGTACGATCGTCGGCCCATGGGACCGCGGGTGCTCGTCCTCGACAACTACGACTCCTTCGTCTACAACCTGGTCCAGGAGCTGGGCGAGCTGGGGGCCGAGCCGGTGGTGTTCCGCAACGACGCCATTGACGTCGCAGGCATCCGGGCCGAGCGGCCCGACGCCGTGCTCATCTCACCCGGACCGGGGCGGCCCGAGGACGGCGGGGTGAGCCTGGCGGCCATTCAGGAACTCGCCGGAGAGATCCCGCTGCTCGGCGTATGCCTCGGGCACCAGTGCATCGGGCAGGCCTACGGCGGCGAGATCGTGGCGGCCCCCCACCTCATGCACGGCAAGACCTCGGAGATCCACCACGACGGGCAGGGCCTCTTCGCCGGGCTCCCCAACCCCTTCATGGCCACCCGCTACCACTCCCTGGTGGTGCGGCCCGACAGCGTGCCCGACGAGCTGGTGGTGACCGCGACGTCGACCGACGGCGTCGTCATGGGGCTGCGCCACCGGTCACTGGCGGTCGAGGGGGTGCAGTTCCACCCCGAATCGGTCCTGACCGCGTCGGGCCCGGCGCTGCTGGCCAACTTCCTCGGGCAACTGGGAGGGCCGGGGCCGGGACGGCCGACGGCGGGGATGACCTCAAAACTCTAAGCGTCTCCGCTTCGGCTCTGGAGTTCGGCGCGGGCTGCTCAGCCGCCGGGCCTCCGGGCCGCACCACCCGTACGCAGATGGCTGGGCGAGGTCACCGTGGTCGACGACGTGGTGGTCGAGGAGGGCGCCGTCGTCGTGGTGGTGGTTGTGGTGGTCGTCGCCGACTGACAGACCGAGATGTTCACCGTGCTGCCGCTGGTCACCTGGGCGTTGGCGGCGGGGTTCTGGCTGTCGACGTTGCCCGGTTGGGCCCCGTTGGCGCAGGTGGTGTCGTAGGTGGTGTTGGCGACCAGACCGGCACCCGTGATCGCCGACTGGGCCGCGCCGGCCGACTGGCCGACCACGCCGGGAACCGAGGCGCAGCTGCCGCTCGAGACAACGAGGTTGACCGACGCGTTGGGCGGGACGCTGGCCCCCACGGCCGGGCTCTGCGACGACACGACACCGGCCGTCGGGTATTGGCTGGAGCACGCGTTCGTCTGGTTGCCCACGTTCAGGCCCGCATGGGACAGGATCGATCCCGCCGAGGCGGGGGACTGCCCGAGCACGCTCGGCACCGACACCGAGGTCTGCGTGCCTGACACCGTCAGCTGCACCTTGACCGTCGCCTTGACCGTCGAGCCTCCCGCGGGATCCTGACTGAGCACCGTGCCGATCGGTTGGTTGCTCGTCACGTACTTGACCGTGTAGGAGAGATTGGCGGCGGTCAACTTCTGGATCGCCGGCGCCAGTTGCTCGTTCGTCACCGTGGGCACCTGCACTGTGGGGACGTTCGGCCCGTCGCTGATGACGAGGTCGACGGCGGAGTTCTTCGACACGGACGCACCGGACTTCGGGTCGGTGGACAGGACGAGTCCCTTGGCGCTGCTGCTGGTGCGGAAGGTGGAGTGGCCGACCGTCAGGTGGTCGTTCTGGAGCGTCTGGGTGGCGACGCTCGACGTCTCTCCCACCACGTCGGGCACGGTGACGTTGCCCCCGAACACCGAGCGGAGTAGGAAGAAGGCGATCACGCCGAGCGCGACCAGCAGCACGACGAGAAGGATGATGAGGCGCCGCGTCCTCTTCTGGCGCTCCAGGTCCTCGCGGCTGGCGAACGGGGGAGGGCCCTCGGTGGGGACGGCCATGGTGCGACCGGTCGTGACGGGAACGGCCTGGGTCGCCCCGACGGCGGCCATCATGGAGGTGACCCCGGGGTCGCCTGCCTCCACGGGGCGGCCGTCGGCGAAGCGGAGGAGGTCCGCCCTGAGCTCCTCGGCCGACCGGTAGCGGTCGTCGGGATTCTTGGCCATCGCCTTCATGATCACGGCCTCGAGTGCCGCCGGTACCGCGGAGTTGGCCGCCCGGGGCAGGACCGGGGTGTCGCGCACGTGCTTGGAGGCCACTGCGACGGGCGAGTCGCCCGTGAAGGGGGGCTTGCCGACCGACATCTCGTAGAGCACCACGCCGAGCGAGTAGATGTCGCTTCGGGAGTCGACCCCCTTCCCCTCGGCCTGCTCAGGGGAGAAGTAGGCCGCCGTGCCCATGACGGCACCGGTCTGGGTCAGGCTCTCTTCCGTGTTCACCGCCCGCGCGATGCCGAAGTCTGTGACCTTGACGTCGCCCTCAGGTGTGATCAGGACGTTGCCCGGCTTCACGTCGCGGTGCACCACGCCGTGCCGGTGCGCGAAGGCCAGTGCGGCTGCCACTCCGGCGCCGATCGTCGCGATCTGGCGCGGCGGCATCGGCTGGGGATCGCGCAGGACGGCCGACAGCGGCCTGCCCTCGATGTACTCCATGACGATGAAATAGGAGCCCTCATCCTCGCCCCAGTCGAAGACCGGCACGATGTTGGGGTGCGACAGGTTGGCGGCGGCCTGCGCCTCCCGGCGGAATCGCTCGACGAACGTGCGGTCGACGGAGAGCTCCGGGAACAGCACCTTGAGGGCGACCGGCCTATCGAGCTGGAGATCCATTGCTCGGTACACCTGGGCCATGCCGCCGCGGGCGATCAGATGCGTGAGCTCGTAGCGGCCCGAATAGACGCGTGGCTTGTCAACCGGTTGCATGGCGCCCTGAGCCTACGCTGGGAGCCTTCGGCGACGGGGAACGAACGCGCAGGTCATGGGGCGCCCACTGCGGTCGTTGTCGTCGCC
The DNA here is from genome assembly GCA_049514295.1 of Acidimicrobiales bacterium. Taxonomy (GTDB): domain Bacteria; phylum Actinomycetota; class Acidimicrobiia; order Acidimicrobiales; family RAAP-2; genus Bog-473. The sequence goes on along the minus strand of JBEKVF010000054.1, from coordinate 3,367 downwards.
GCTGCGGTGGTCGTGGTGGTCGTCCGGAGCGGGGCCGGGGCCGGGGCCAATCGGCGGAACGTCGTCGTCGTGGTGGTGGTGGTCGTGGTGGTCGTAGTGGTCGTGAGAGCGGTGACGTAGGTACGGGCACTCTTCAACGAGGCCTCCTGCACCCCTCCCCGCAGCGGGCCCACCGCGGCGGGGAGGATCTCGGCCGTCGTGACGCCGGTCCGGTCCACGACCTTGGGGTGGAACCAGAGGACGCCACCCACCTGGCCCTGCTTGACCACGATCTGGTCGCCCTGCAGCGTCACGACCCAGTTGTCGTAGGCGTACCAGCGGAGCACGAAGTAGGCCGCCACCGGCACGGCGGCCACCAGCAGGATGAACCCGACCACCCTGGGCGTGATGCGGCGCGGTATCCCCAGCCGGCGGCGGCGCGCGCCACGGCTCTCCTTCTCCTTGCGGTCCCCGGGCCCCCCACGCGGTGGCAGCGGTGCTGGGGGCACCCGGGTGGTCGAGCGGGCCACCGGCACCGACGTCGCAGTCCCGAAGAAGAACTCGTCGCTGCTCGGGCCCTCCCCCGCCAGCGTCGTCGTGTCGTCACCGAACCCGAGCCGGGCACCCGGGGCAAGGGTGTCGTCCATGTGCACGGCGGCCGTCGCGGCCGTGGCGGTGGCCGGGCGCACCAATCCGGTGGGCTCGGCCGAGGGCGAGGAATCCCGTGCGTCCCCGTTCGGCGCCGACCCCACGACCGGGACGGCGGCCGTGGCCGCGGCGGGCACGGCGAGCGCGGCGGCACCGAGCCCGAGCGGCCGCACCTTCGTCGTGGTGCCGCCACCCCCCTCCCCCACCTGCACGTCGACGACGACCACCGTGATGTTGTCCGCACCGCCGTGCTCGTTGGCCGCCTCGACCAGCCGCCGCGCCGCCCCCCCGGGATCACCGACCGTGCGCAGGATGTCCGCCATCTCGTCGGTCCCCACCTCGTTGGACAGGCCATCGGAGCAGAGGACCAGCCGGTCGCCGGCGCGCAGCTCGAGCTCCCACATGTCCGCCTCCACCTCGGAGGAGACCCCGAGGGCGCGGGTGAGGATGTGCCGCTGGGGGTGGACGGCGGCCTCCTCCTCGGTCATCTCACCCTGGCGCATCCGCTCCTCGGCCAGGCTGTGATCGTCGGTGACCTGGACCAACCGGTCCTCGGAGAACACGTAGGCCCGCGAGTCACCGACGTTGGCCAGGGCCAACACGTCGTGGCCGCCGGCGCCGCCGACCAGCGCCGCCGCGGTGAGGGTGGTCCCCATGCCGCGCAGGTCGGCGTTGACCTGGCTCTCGTGCCACACGGCGGCGTTCGCCTCCGAGATCGCCTCCTGCAGGCCGGCCGCCGTGGGCGCCCGCTCGAAGGCCTGCTCGAGCGTCTCGACGGCCACTCTCGCCGCGACCTCGCCGCCCACGTGGCCGCCCATGCCGTCGGCCACCGCGTAGAGATTGGGGCGCTCGAGCGGCAGGTCCTGGTTGACGGTGCGGACACGCCCGACGTCGGTCGCCGAGCCCGACCGCAGGACGGTCACCGAGAGACCTCGAAGACGGTGGAGCCGATCTGGAGCAGGTCACCCTTCCCCAAGCGCACGGCCCCCGAGATCTGCTCGCGGTTGACGAAGGTGCCGTTGGTCGAGCCGAGGTCCTCCACCCAGAGCTGGTCGTTGCGGCGGAAGAGTCGGGCATGGAGCGTCGAGGTGTAGATGTCCTCGGGCATGGAGACGCTGCAGCCCGGCGAACGCCCGATCGTCAGCTCGTCGTCGAGGTCGTAGGTGCGGCCGGCGTGGGCGGGTGGCTCGACCACCTTGAGGTGGAGCTGACGCCGGCGGCTCTCCTTGGGTCGATCTGGTGGTTTGGCAACGGCGCGCAGCTCGCGCTTCTCCTCGCGCTTCTCCGACCGCGACTTGCGGATGGTGGCCGGGCTCATCTCGACCCAGACGGCACGGATGACGCGCAGGAAGAACAGGAAGATCAGTGCGATGACCCCCCATTGCAGGACGCGAAGGACCGCGTTCAGGTTCTGCGTGGCGAGCAGGGTCGCCACCGCACCGGGTGCCGTCACGACATTTCGAAGATGAGTTTCGTCGACCCCACGCTCACCTCGTCCCCGCTGGCGAGGAGCTGCTCGCGCACCGGGGTCCCGTTGACCCTGGTGCCGTTGGTAGAACCGAGATCGGTGACGAACACCCCGTCACCCTTCCTGCTCAACTCGGCGTGGCGCCGGCTGACGTTGGAGTCGGGCAGGACGACGTCGCACTCGGGCAGGCGGCCGATCACCAGAGGCTCCGAGCCCAGGGCGACACGCCTCCCGTCGGGCAGGACGACCTCGGCCAGGAAGCCGCCGTCCTCGCTCTCGTGCACATCGGCGGTGACCGTGAACCGCCCCGCCTTGAGGTTCGAGCCCTCGAAGATCTCGACCTCGACCGGGCCGACGAACGAGTACCCCTCTATTCGGGCGTGCTCCCGGGCGGCGTCGGAGAGCTCGCGCGAGAGCGCGTCGATGAAATTCGAGAACCGGCTGACGTCGGTCGGCGAGAGCGTCACCGCGAAGGCGTTGGGCGCGATGAGGCCCCGCACCCCCACCCGTCGGTGCAGGTCCATCTCTCGCGTCAGCCTTCGGCCGATTTCGACTGGCTGGAGGTTGCTTCGAAACGGCTTGGCCAACGTGCCCTCCACCAGACGCTCGAGGCGCTCCTCAAACTGCTGGAGTCCCATGGTCTCCCAGAGATTACCGGTCCGCTGCGCTACAGAGGGATTCGGTAGGCGTCTGACCTGGTCACCTATGTCGTGATCCGGCGCCAGAGCGGATCTGGACCGGCCGTCGAGCGAGTACTGTTGTCCGGTCACTCGGGCGAGTGGCGGAATTGGCAGACGCGCAGGATTCAGGTTCCTGTGTCCGAAAGGATGTGCGGGTTCAAGTCCCGCCTCGCCCACGCACGCACGCCGGCACGCCGGTCCGGTCCGGCGCGGGCCCGCAGGGAGCTCCGCCGCAGGGGCCGGCGGCGGTCAGGTGCCAGCGATGGCGACGACGGGCTTGTTGAGCCGTTTGCCCCCCATGGAGCCGAAGAACGGCTCGCCGTACGAGAAGACCCCGCCGTCGGAGGCCACGAAGCGATAGCCCGATCCGTCGGCCGCCGCCTGCATGCCTACGATGGGCTCGTTGAGGCGGATGCTCCCCGTCGACCCCAGGAACGGGGCATCGAAGGAGAAGATGCCCCCGTCGGAGGCCACCTCCCAGTACCCGCCGGTCGCCGGATCCGTCGACATCCCCACGATGGGCCGGTTCAACGGGTGCCCGCCCATTGAGCCGTGGAACGTGGCGTCGCCGTAGGAGAAGGTGCCGCCGTCG
>JBEKVF010000053.1:0-10172 GCA_049514295.1 Acidimicrobiales bacterium | reverse complement strand
ATAGAGCTGGGTACTGCGCGTCGCGGATCAGCGTTAGGGGCTCTGGAGCCAATGCGTGCTGCGGTCCAGCTGACGGACCCGATCCCTCACCGGTCTGGCCCCGAACGCGCTCCAGACGAGCGCGGACACACCGGGTCGAGTGCCGTGGTGGCCGTGGTTCCCCAGACGCCATCTGTGGCAGGCATGATCGAAGTCACGACAGGCGCAACCCTGACGGCAGCGCTGCCGGTCAGCCCGGGCCGATCACCAGGCCGTCGACCGGGCCAACGTCCGGTCCAGAATGCCTAACGTGGCGCGCAGCGCTGTCTCGGAGATGACCGGGAAGATGCCGGCCTCCCTCCATTCCGGTGCGATGTTCGACCAGTCGTAGTAGGAGGTCACCAGCGCCCCGCCCTCGGCCGGCTCGAGGGTGTAGCCGTACACGTGACCGATCTGCGGCCGGATCTGCCCGAGGATCGTCCAGGCGATCTCGCGATCGGGCTCGAAGGTGGTGATCGTCACGGTCACGTCGTAACGGCCCATCGGGTAGTCGTTGAGCGCCTCGCGGTCCATGTGCACGACGAACTCGTCACCCACCTTGGTCGCCGGCTCGCCCGTCGCGTCCATCAACATGCCTGAGCTGTCGATGGTCACGTGGCCCTGCGGATCGCGGAGCACCGCAAAGATCCGAGCCGCGTCGGCCGGGATGATGCGCTGTACCTCGAAGCGCGTCGCAGGGCTCTCTTCGGTCGTGGGCCCTTCGGTCATGCCTGCATTGTGCCACCGGGATCGCCCTCGCGGACGAGTGACGCGTCGAGCCCCAGCAGCTCCACCGTCGTCGACCCCGACCGCAGCGCCTCGAAGAATCCGGCCTCCTTCGCCTCGCGGCCCCGGCCGGCCGCCAGGACCTCGTCGAGCGCGCCGCCCGGCACGAACGTCACGCCGTCGACGTCGGCCACCACCCAGTCCCCCGCCGAGACCAGCACGCCTCCCACCCGCACCGGCGCCCCCACGGTCCCGGGCTTGTCCTTGGTCGCGCCAGTGAGCGCGATGGTCGAGGAGAACACCGGGAAGCCGTGCGCCTCGAGTGCCGCCACGTCGCGTACGCCGCCGTCGAGGACCAGGCCGGCCAGCCCGGCCGCCTCCGCCGCCGTCGTGAGCACCTCGCCCCAGTAGCCCCGGTCGGCCACCCGGCCCACGTCGACGACAAGGACGCTCCCCCGCGGTGCCTTCGTCACGGCGACGTGGACGGCCAGGTTGTCCCCCGGGGTGCAGCCGACCGGGTACGCCGGGGCGGCCACCACCGCGCCGGGCCAGACGGGCCGGAGCCTGCGGTCGGCCGCGCGACCGCCCGACTCGCCCAGCGTCGCCGCCCCCAGCGCGCCAAGCGCTGCCGCTGTCTCCTCGTCGCTTCCGCTCGAACTGCTCACGTCGTGTCTCCTTGCGTCTCGCCGGCGCCTGTGCACCTCCCCGGACCCGTGCATTGGACCACCGGGCGGGGCAGCCGCACCAGCCCTACACTCCCCGCGTGGCCGACAACATGCTGATCGTCACCCAGGTGGCCCCCTACGTCGACGGGCCGGCCGGCGTGCACGGGGTCCTCGCTCAGGCCGCCACCGGCCTCACCGAGCTGGCGGGTCTCGCCGGCCTCTCCCCCACGGTGGTCACCGACGTCCACGACCTCTCCCCCCGCCAGGTCGCCTCGGCCCGTATCCTCGCCCTCTTCACCATCGGGGAGACGCCCTGGTCCGAGGAGCAGAAGGCGGAGTCCCTCGAGGCCTGGCAGAACGGGCACCTGCGCGTGCTGGGCGTGCACTCCGCCACGGACGCCTGCCACACCTGGCCCGCTTACGGCTCGGTCCTCGGCGCCCGTTTCGACGGCCACCCCTGGACCCAGGAGTTCGCCATCGACGTAGTCGACCCCGACCACCCCGCCACCGCACACCTCGGCGCCCGCTGGCAGTGGCACGACGAGGTGTACCTCTTCCGCGACCTGCGGCCCGACGCCCGGGTGCTCCTCCGCCTGGCCGAGGACCAGGTCGACCTCTCGGCGCCCGGCGGCCGGGTGCCCGACTGCGGCTTCCCCCTGGCCTGGTGCGTCGAGGACGGCCCCGCCCGCAGCTTCTACAGCGCCCTCGGGCACTTCCCCGGGGCCTGGGAGACGCCAGCCTTTCTGCGGCATCTCGCCGGGGGCCTCGCCTGGCTGGTGGCGAGCGCCTAACCTGACGCCCATGTCAGGGTCACAAGGGGGTGCGGCCGTCGGCGCGCTCCCCGACGTCATGGCGGCCGCGGTCTACCAGTCTCCGGGGGTGATCGCCGTGGAGGAGCGCCCCGTCCCGCGGCCAAAGCCGGACCAGCTCGTCGTGCGCGTGCACGCCTGCGGCATCTGCGGGTCCGACATCCACCAGCTCCGCGACGGCTGGGGCTTCCAACCGGGCGCCGTGGCGGGCCACGAATGGAGCGGCGCCATCGTCGCCCTGGGCGACGAGGTGACGGATTGGTCGATCGGCGAGCGGGTCGTCGGCGGCGCCTCCCCCCGGTGCGGCACCTGCCGTCGCTGCCGGGAGGGCAAGCCCTCGCAGTGCGAGAACCGCAACAGCATGATCACGGACCACATGGACGGCGCCTTCGCCGAGTATGTCGTGGCGCGGGCGGCCGGAGTGCTGCGCCTGCCCGAAGGGCTCTCGCCGCGCCACGCCGCGCTGGCCGAGCCGCTGTCGGTGGCACTGCACGGCATCACCCGCTCGGGCGTCACGCCCGGCGACACCGTGATGGTCTTCGGCGCCGGTCCCATCGGCGCCCTGAGCATCGCCGCTTTACGGTCCATGGGCATCACGGACGTCACCGTGGTGGAGCCCCACGAAGGCCGACGCCGCCTGGCGGCCGACCTCGGGGTCACCGCCGTGGTCGACCCGGCCGACCTGGAGGTGTTCCCGTCCTGGGAGCCCGAGCGCATGTCGTCGCGTGCGGTGCACGTCGTCCTGGAGTGCTCGGGTCACCGGGCCGCGATCGAGGCGGGCTTCAACCAGCTGGCGCGGGGCGGCATCCTCGTGATGGTCGGCGCCGGGATCGAACACCCCACGTTCGACATCAACCGCATGGTCCTCAACGAGCTCACCGTCACCGGGTCCTTCGTCTACGACCTCGGCGGCTTTGAGCGGGCACTCGAGCTCCTCGCCTCCGACGGGTTCCCGGCCGACCTCCTGATCGACCCCGACGACGTCACGCTCGACGGCATTCCCGGCGCGCTCGAGGACCTGGCGCTCGGCCGCATCGCCGGCAAGGTGATGGTGGTCCCGGAGGTACGGGCCTGATGGCGCACCCCTACTACCCCTCGGGCAACCCGCGCTTCAACCACGTCGCCATGTCGCTACCGGCCGACCTGCTCGGTGCCGAGAGCCGCGCCGACATCTGCAAGTTCTTCGACGAGGTGCTCGGCTTCGAGGAGATCGAGGTCATGACGGAGGACCGCCGCCGCCTCATCCTGAGCTGCGTCCACTGGGACCAGTTCATCTTCCTCATCGCAGAGGACGACCCGATGCGCTGCCCCCGCATGGACCACTACGGATTCGCCGTGGGCTCCCTCGACGAGTTGGTGGGCATTCAGCAGCGGGCCGAGGCGTTCGGCAAGGCGGACGACCGCATGGAGCTCATCGACCTCCACGTCGACGACCAGAAGGTCGTCAAGATCCACTCGCTGTACGTGCGCTACATCCTGCCCATGACGGTCGAGTTCCAGTACTGGGAGTTCCCCGAGCCGGCGGGGCAATCGGCCGTCTGATCCCCCCGGACGGCCCGTCACCACCCACCGGTACGGTGCGTGCATGACCCTCCCCACCTCCCCGGCGGAACGAGCCGCACGGTTCCGCTCGCTGCACGTGCCCGGCACCCCGCTCCTCATGCCCAACGCATGGGACATCGGCTCCGCGGTCCTCTTTGCCTCCCTCGGCTTCGAGGCACTGGCCACCACGAGCGGCGGCTTCGCCGCCACCCGCGGCCGCCTCGACGGGGCCATGACGAGGGAGGAGGTGCTGGACCACGCCGGCGAGCTCGCCCGGGCGGTCGACGTCCCCGTCTCCGCCGACCTGGAGAACTGCTTCGCCCACGATCCCGACGGCGTGGCCGCCACCGTCGCGGCGGCCGCCGAGCTCGGGCTGGCCGGCGGCTCCGTGGAGGACTTCACGGGCGACCCCGCCGAGCCGATGTACGAGCCGGCGCTGGCGGCGGAGCGGGTGCGCGCCGCGGCCGAGGCCGCCCACAGCGGCCCGCACCCCTTCGTGCTCACGGCGCGGGCCGAGAACTACCTACACGGCCGGGTGGACCTGGCCGACACGATCACCCGGCTGCAGACCTACCAGGAGGCGGGAGCGGACGTCCTCTTCGCCCCGCGTGTGATCGACCCGGCCGAGCTGCGCCAGCTGCTGTCCGCCGTCGACCTCCCGGTCAGCGTCCTCCTGCTGCCAGGCGCGCCCACGGTCGGCGAGCTGGCCGGGCTCGGGGTGAGCCGGATCTCGGTCGGCGGGGCCATCGCGGTCGCCGCCTACGGCGCCGCCATCGAGGCCGTCACCGAGCTGCGGGACCAGGGCACCTGCGGGTACTGGGACCTGGCCGGCGTGGCCCGGCCCGTGATCACCGCCGCATTCAGTCGCTGATCGCGACCGTCACCTCTATCTCGACGGCCCCGTTGCGGGGCAGCGCCGCGACGCCGATAGCCGAGCGTGTGTGGCGGCCGGCGTCCCCGAACACGTCGGCCAGCACCCGGCTGGCGCCGTCCACGACGGCGGGCTGCTGGTGGAAGTCCGGGGCCGAGGACACGTAGCCGGTCACCGTCAGCACGCGCTGAATGCGGTCGAGGGTGCCCAGCGCCTCCTCCAGCACGGCCAGGGCGTTCAGCGCGCACACGGCGGCAGCCTCCCGACCCTCCTCCACCGTGACGGTGTCGCCGAGGCGCCCGAGGCAGGTCAGCTCGCCCGCGATGCGCGGCAACTGCCCCGACGTGCGCGCCACCCCGCCGTGCACCACTACCGCATCGAGCGGGGCGTGCGGCGGGTGCGGTCCGTGCAGCGTCAGTCCCAGCTCGGCGAGCCGGGCCCCGATGATGCCCTCGCTCACCGGCACCTACCGCATGAAGGGGTAGACGTTGGCGAAGTTCTGGTTGACCTTCTCCGGCAGCGGGTAGATGGCGCCGAGCTGCTTGGCGCCCCAGATGATCCTGGCGGAGCGCTCGACGAGCGCGGTGTTGTGCATGGTCTTCTGCATGTTCGTGCCGATCGCGACCATGCCGTGGTTGGCGATCAGCGCGGCGCCCCGGTTCTCCAGCGCCTTGACCACCTGCTCCGCGAGGTCGGGTGAGCCGCTCGGCGCGTACTCGGTGCAGTGGATGTCCCCGCCGAGATACACGGTGAACTCGTCGATGCAGCTCGGGATGTCCTGCTGGGCGACGGCGAACATGGTGGCGTGCACGGCGTGGGAGTGGATGCACACCGCGATGTCGTCGTAGGCGGCCATGACGGCGAGGTGGAGGTACTTCTCCGAGGTCGGGCCGCGCTCACCCGAGACGACGTCGCCGGCCGGGTTGACGATGACGATGTCCTCGACCTCCATGATCCGGTAGTCCAGCGACGATGGCGTGACGGCGATGTTGCCGTCCTCCATCCGGGCCGAGATGTTGCCCGAGGTCCCCTCGACCAGCCCCTTCTCCAGCAGCTCCTTGGCGGCGGCGACGATCTGCTCGGGTGCGTTCTCAATGAAGGTGGCCATGGCCCAGGTGCTCCTCAACGCTCAATGGACGACCTCGTCGCCCCGTGGTCGCCCCGATCGTACAGCCCCGGGAGCGATGCCTGACACGGCTGTCAGGGAACAGGGCTCGCGGGCTACTGTCTCGCCCATGGGACTTCTGGACGGTCGATCGGCGGTGGTGACGGGTGCGGGTCGGGGCATCGGGAGGGACATCGCCCTCTGCCTCGCCACGGAGGGGGCGAGGGTCGTGGTCAACGACGTCGGCGTCTCGCTCGGCGGTCAGGGCACCGGGGAGGACCCCGCCGCCCAGGTGTGCAAGGAGATCGAGGCGGCGGGCGGCAACGCCGTGCCTAACCACGACTCGGTGAGCGACTTCGACGGGGCGGGCCGCATCATCTCGACGGCCGTGGACGCCTTCGGCGGCATCGACATCCTGGTGAACAACGCCGGCATCGTGCGCGACCGGACGATCGTGAAGATGGACGAGTCCGACTACGACGCCGTCATCGCCGTGCACCAGAAGGGCACGTTCAACACCGTCCGCCACGCAGCGCCCCTCATGAAGGACGCCGGCTACGGGCGCGTCGTCAACATCACCTCTTCGGCCGGCCTACGGGGCAACTTCGGGCAGACCAACTACGGGGCGGCCAAGGCCGCCATCATGGGAATGACGTTCGTTTGGGCCCTCGAGCTCGGCAAGTACGGCGTCACCGTCAACGCGGTGGCGCCGGCGGGCTTCACCCGCATGACCGAAGGGCTCTACGCCGGGGCGGAGCCGCCGGCCGACCAGGACCCCGCGCTCAACGCGCCGCTGATCGCGTTCCTCGCCTCCGAGGGCGCCTCCTACGTCAACGGGCAGGTGCTCGGGCGCACCGGCTTCGCCTACACCCTCTTCCAGACGCCCCGGCAGATCGCCACCATGTGGAGCGATGGTGGCTGGACCCCCCAGGAGGTGGCCGACCACTTCCACGAGGTGCTCGGCCAGCACCTCCAGCCCGTCGGCATGGGCGAGCACCCGCTGCTCGGCAAGAAGGACTGACCCCCGACCGGCCCCGGCGGCCGGCGACCCCGGAGCGTCGCGCCCCGCCACCTGGGTAGGGTGGAAGCGCTCAACAACGACGAGGGAGGGCACCCATGGACGTGCGCGAGAACATCTACATCAACGGGGCCTGGGTCCCCTCGACCGGGACCAGCACCCTGGAGGTCATCGACTCGGCCACCGAGGAGGTCTTCGCCACCATTCCCGAGGGGACGCCCGAGGACGTCGACAAGGCCGTTCAGGCCGCGGCCGCCGCGTTCCCCGCCTGGGCCGCCACCTCACGCGAGGAGCGGGCCAAGCTGCTCACCCGGGTCGGCGAGGCCCTGGCCGCCCGTACCGACGAGATCGCCCAGGTGATCTCGCACGAGGTCGGCATGCCGATGACGCTGTCGGGCGCCATCCAGGTCGGCCTGCCGGCGGGCGCGTTCGCCGACGCCGCCAAGGCGGCCGAGACCTTCGAGTGGGAAGAGGAGATCGGCAACTCACTGGTCGTGCGCGAGCCCGTCGGCGTCGTGGGCGCCATCACGCCGTGGAACTACCCGCTGTACCAGGTCGTCCTGAAGGTCGCCCCGGCCCTGGCCGCGGGCTGCACCGTCGTCCTCAAGCCCAGCGAGGTGGCCCCCATCAACGCCTTCATCCTGGCCGAGGTCATCGACGAGGTGGGACTGCCGCCGGGCGTGTTCAACCTCGTGAGCGGCGTCGGGCCGGTGGTGGGCGAGGCGATCGCGGCCCACCCCAAGGTCGACATGGTCTCCTTCACCGGCTCCACCCGGGCCGGGCGCCGTGTCATGGAGCTGGCGGCCGAGGGCATCAAGCGGGTGTCGCTCGAGCTCGGCGGCAAATCCGCCAACATCCTGCTCGACGACGCCGACCTCGCCACCGCCGTGCCGGCGGGGCTGTTCGGCTGCTACATGAACTCGGGCCAGACCTGCTCGGCGCTGACCCGCATGCTGGTCCCCCGCGACAAGCTGGCCGAGGTGGAGCAGCTGGCGGCGGGCGCCGCGGCCGGCTTCGCCCCCGGCGACCCCTTCGAGGCCGGCAAGCTGCTCGGGCCCCTCGTGTCCTCGGTCCAGCGTGACCGGGTGCGCGGCTACATCAACAAGGGGATCGAGGAGGGCGCCAAGCTTGTCGTGGGCGGCGCCGAGGCGCCGGAAGGACTCGAGAAGGGCTTCTACGTGCAGCCGACCGTGTTCTCCGAGGTGACCCCGGACATGACCATCGCCAAGGAGGAGATCTTCGGACCCGTCCTCTCCATCATCCCCTACGACACCGAGGAAGAGGCGATCGAGATCGCCAACGGCACGCCCTACGGTCTCGCCGGCGCGGTGTGGAGCGCCGACCCGGCCCGGGCCGAGAAGGTGGCGCGCCAGATGCGCACGGGCCAGGTCGACATCAACGGCGGCCAGTTCAACCCGAGTGCCCCCTTCGGCGGCTACAAGCAGTCGGGTATCGGCCGCGAGCGGGGACGGTACGGCCTCGAGGAGTACGTCGAGACCAAGTCGATGCAGCGCTGAGGGGTCGGGCCGCCTGACCCGTCGTTCCGCTCGGAGGTCCGCAGGGCACCGGCGGCGCACGCGCCTACTCGCGCTTGCCGCGGCGGTGATCGCCGCGGCCGCCGTCACCGCCGTCGTCGTGGACGCGCTGCAATCCTCCCCGTCCCCGACGGACGCCCGCTCGGCGCCGGCCGTCCGCGCCGCGACGACCACCACCACGACCACACTGCCGCCCACGACGACCACCACCACGACCGATCCGGGGACGCTGCCCCAGACGATGCAGTTCCCGTCGTCGGACACCCCGCAGTTCACGGCCGAGATGGCTGCGCTCTGGCAGGGCGTGGTCGAGGGCACGGTGACACCGGCGATGCCGGCCTTCTTCCCACAGTCGGCCTACGTGCAGCTCAAGACCGGGATCGCCGACCCCACCGGCGACTGGCAGAACCGCCTGGTGGCCGATTATGCGCTCGACATCGGAGCCGCCCATGCGCTGCTCGGGCCAGACCCCGCGCAGGCGATGCTGGTGACCGTGTCGGTGCCCGAGCAGTACGGCCACTGGATCCCGCCCGGCGTGTGCGCCAATGGCATCGGCTACTACGAGGTGGCCAATTCGCGCGTCGTCTACCAACTCAATGGGCAGACCCGTTCCTTCGGCATCGCCTCCATGATCTCGTGGCGGGGAGTCTGGTACGTCGTCCACCTGGGGGCCGTCCTGCGGTCCGGCGGTGGGGAGGTCGACGAGCCGGCGATCGGGACGGGCGCCTCGGCTCCCTCCGAGACCTGCTGACGCCGGGGCCCGCCTCAAGAAGGCGGCACGATGGTGAGCGACGACGATCCCGCCGGCTCCAGGCCGGCCAGCACCCCGGCGGTGGTCGGGGCCCGAGGCTCGAGCGCCAGCTCCAAGAAGCGCGTCGTCTCCTCGCGCATGGCGGCTGCGGCGGGCGTGCCCGAGACGAAGGAACCCAGATGGTCGCCGCCCTGCTCGATGATCATGGCCTTCGACGACGTCTGGGCGTCCTGGAAGACAATGGGCGAGCGCACGTCGAGTCCGTACTCGTCGTCCGACCCGACGGCCACGAGGAGGGTGGCGCGCGACGAGCCGACGGTGTAGGGCGCAACACCCGATGGCAGCTCGCCGGCCATGCAGATGTAGGCGCGTACCCGGGTGTCCGTATACGCCGGATCGAGAGCGAGGAGCGCGACGTCCGTACCGCCGTCAGAATGGCCTGCCACAGCGATGCGCGTCGGGTCGACTTTCACGGCGGCGCCCCGAAGCAGCGACGTGATCACGAACGAGATGTCCAAGGCCTGCTCGGCGTAGTCGCTGACCGGCGATCCGGCGTACAGGTCGGTCGAATCCGGGAAGACCGGCGCCGCCACGAGGAACCCCGCTCGGGCCCATTGCTCCAGCAATGGCGCGTAGAAGGACGGGTCGCTGTTCCACCCGTGGGCGAAGACGACGAGTGGAAGCGGCCCCGGGGCACCCGACGGCACCAACAGCTCCGTCACCAGGCGTCGCCCCTGCGAGGCCGGGACTGACCCCCGCGCCGGTGTCGGCCGGGTCGGGTCGAACAGCGTGATCGTCTCCGTCTGCACGGCGAACGGCGGCCCCATCCCAGGTGGGACCGGTGGAGCAGGGCGGGCGACGGGAGGGATGGTGGTCGACCTGTGGTGAAGCGGTGCCGGATTGCCATGCCGGTGGGCGGCGACTGCGCCGGTGGCCGCCTGCGCCGTGACCACCACTGCGACGATGGCCGGCAGCAGCGCGGCGAGCACAGTCCCGGATTCGTGCCGTCGCCATCGGAAGCCCACGTCGTGAACCGTCCCTCCGCTCACCGTGCCCCGATCGTGCTCGCCGATCAGGCAGGTGCGGCCCCGGCGGCTTCCCCGAGTCTCGCGCTCATCCGCTCGTCCCGATT
>JBEKVF010000052.1:0-10208 GCA_049514295.1 Acidimicrobiales bacterium | reverse complement strand
AGGGTCAACCGTGACACGCCTCACGAGCGACCGTCGTACCCCCCAGGACTGCACGCAGTAGGGCGACGCGGTGGTAATCGTGCAGTCAGACGGACCGATCGATCAGCTGGTCCAGCTGTCCGTGGGCGGGCGAGTCAGGCAGAGACGCCGACCGGCACCCGCGCGACGCTCGGCACGACGGACCCCCGCAGCGAGTTGAGCGTCTGGCGGTACGAGCCGATCAGGCTGTCCTCGCGGTAGCCGAGGTTGTTGTCGAGGCAGAAGGCTCTCACGATGGCCTGGGCCCGGGCCAGGTTGGGTCGAGGCATGTTCGGGAACAGGTGATGCTCGATCTGATAGTTCAGCCCGCCCAGCAGCAGGTTGGTGAACCGGCCTCCGGCGATGTTGCGCGAGGTGATCACCTGGCGTCGGACGAAGCTCAAACCCGAGTCGGGTTCGATGATCGGCATGCCCTTGTGGTTCGGGGCGAAGCTGCAGCCGAGGTAGACCGAGAACACGGCCTGCTGGACCGCGATGAACGCGACCGCCTTCAGCGGTGAGAGAACCCAGAAGACGCACGTCAGGTACAGGGCGACGTGCAGTGCCAGGAGGGCACCCTCCACGCCGGCAACGCCGTCCCTCTGACGGATCAGCCTCCGGATGCCCAACACGTAGATGCCCGCGCTGCGCAGGATCATGAGCGGGAAGAAAAGGGGGACCCGCCAGCGCTCCATCGCACGGGTCAGCCGATTGCCGCCGGCCTCCTGTCCATCCGGGTGGACGTTCACCGGGGCGTCGCCGATGTCCGGGTCACGCCCGATCTCATTGGGATGCGCGTGATGCGCGCTGTGCTTGGGCACCCACCAGCCGAAGCTCATCCCGATCAGGACGTTCCCGACCGCGAACCCGAGCAACCGGTTGGCCCGCCGGGAGCGGAAGACCTCCTGATGCCCGGCGTCGTGGCCGACGAAGCCGAGCTGGGTGAACATGAGTCCGAGAAAGACGGCGATGAGCAACGCGAACCACGAGTTCCCCACCAGCACCAACCCGGCGAACCCGGCGCCGAACGCGGCGACGGTCAGGGGGATCTTGGCCCCGTAGTAGCCGAGTCGGCGGTTGAGCAGGCCGGCTTCCCGGATTTGGCGGGCGAGGACACCGAAGTCCTCCGACGTGGCGTCGATGGTGTTGGTCTGCACAGTCCCACTTCCGCGAAATCCACAGGGAGCGCTACCGCGGACGGGGCAACACCGAGAGTCGACGCTCTCATTCCGTACGCCGATTTTAGACCCTCCAGGTCCAGTGGTGTAGCTCGCCTCCGGGACAATTCCAGGCACGGAATGACACAAACGCGTTCGTCGGGGCATGACGCCTATGCCGGCCCCTTCTTCCCACCGCCATCCTTGGCGAGGAAGTGGTCGATGTTCGCCCGCAGCTCCGGCGAGACGAACGACCGGTCTTCCGCACTCAGTGCAAAATCGAGTGTCGCCAGAACGGCTCGCTCGAGGTGCATGTTGAGCACCCGCTTGGTGTCTTCGACGGCCCGGCGCGGCAGCGTCGAAATCCGGTGCGCACAGGCCAGAGCCTGGTCGAACACCTCGTCATCCGGGCAGACATGGTTCACGAGGCCGATCTCAGCTGCACGCTTCGCCGGGATGCGGTCGCCCGTCAGCGCGTACTCCTTGGCCAGCTGCAGGCTGATGAGGAGCGGCCAGGTCACCGGGCCACCGTCGGCGGCGACGAGGCCGATGGCCACGTGCGGGTCCGCCAGGTGGGCGCTCTCCGCCATGAAGACGATGTCGGACAGGGCGACGAGGCTGCAGCCCAAACCCACTGCGGCGCCATTGACGGCCGCCACGATGGGGACGCGGCAGGCCACCATGCCGGTCACGATCTGGCGGCCGTGTGCGAGGGTCTCCTTTCGGCGCTCGGCGTCACTGGCGAGCTCGTCGAGGTAGCTGAAGTCACCCCCGGCGGAGAACGCGCGCCCGTTGCCGGTCAGGACGACCGCCCGCGCGTCGTCATCGGCGTCGATCTGCGGGAACAGGAAGGCGAGTCCCTTGTGGAGCTCGTGGTTGGTCGCGTTGAGATGATCGGGCCGGTTCAGGCGGACGATCCGGACCGGACCGTCGCTCACAACCTCGAGCTCATCGGGGACGTCGTACTGAGTCATCTGACCTCCAGATCGTGGCGCCATTCGCCATGGCACAGCACACCGAGTCCCGGGGCCGACCAGAATCGGGACGTCGGGTTCGACGTCGAGCTCATGAGGTCGGCAGCCCGAGGATCCGACGAGCCACGAGGTTCCGCTGGATCTGCGACGTCCCACCCATGACGCTCTGGGCCCGACTGTAGAGGTAGGCGTTCAACCAGGTGTCGTCTCCGCCACCGTGAGCGATCCCGCCGATGGCGAGTGCGGCGTGACCGACGGCCTGCTCCACCCATGTCATCAACAGCTTGTCGACTGACCCCTCAGGGCCGTGGGAGATCCCGTTGAGCCGATCGGACAGGCGCCGCTGCACGTGCCGCCGCAACATCTCGACCTCCACGATCGCCCATCCGAGCTCCCGGACCTGCTCGGCTCCGAAAGCGGCGGGATCCTTCTGCACGCGGCGGTTCAGGTCGTTCACGAGCTTGCTGTAGCGGGCGACGTAGCCGAGCTCTCCCGGCTCCCGCTCATGGCTCACAACGGTCATCGCCAACGACCAGCCTTCACCCGGCGCGCCGATCATGTTCCGGGCCGGGACTCGCGCACCATCGAAGTGGACCTCGCCGAATTCCTTCGTGACGCCGTTGATCATCCGCAGGGGCCTCTGCTCGATGCCGGGTTGGCGCATCGGGACTGCGAACGCAGAGATGCCACGGTGCTTGGCGACGTCGTGGTCCGTGCGGGCGAGGACGAGGCACCACTCGGCCTCGTCCGAGTAGCTCGTCCAGATCTTCTGGCCGGAGATGACGTAGTCCTCTCCGTCCCGGTCGGCCCGTGTGCGCAGCGACGCCAGGTCGGATCCGGCGTCGGGCTCACTGAATCCCTGGCACCAGCGGTCGCGCCCATTGACGATGCCGGGCAGGAACCGGCGCGTGATGTCGTCGCTCCCGTGCTCGAGGATGCCCTGGACCAGGTAGCCGAGACTGGGTCGCGGCGGCGCGCCCGCGGCGGCCAGCTCCTCGTCGACGATGACCTCGTAGACGGACGACAGTCCCTGCCCCCCGATCTCCGTGGGCCAGGACATACCGAAGAAGCCGGCATCGTAGAGCAGCCGATGCCAGGCGGCCATGCCCGCCCAGTACTCGTCGTCAGTGGAGGACGCCGGCAGGCCGGGATTGTTGTCCACCAGCCATGCACGGAGTCGCAGGCGGAACTCCGACTCCTCCGGCGAGTCACCGAAGTCCATCAGCGGCCTCCAGCCCGTGATGGACGAGCACGTGCGACAGGCTCGCGCTGGCATTGCCGAGGATGTCGCTCGACAGCAGGGACCGCCGCAGGTAGATGTGAGCCCGGCATTCCCATGTGTTGCCGATGCCCCCGTGCACCTGGATCGCTGTCTCGCACACATTGATGGCTGCCCGGGCGCAGTATGCCTTCGCCACTGCAGCCGCGGTCAGTGCCTCCTCCGCGGGGAGCGCGTCCACGGCCCATGCCGCGTGCAGCGTGACGCTTCGAGACCCCTCCATGACCACGAACGCGTCCGCCAGCATGTGCTGGACGGCCTGGAACGAGCCGATGGGGGCGCCGTACTGCCGGCGCTCCGATGCATAGGTGGTGGCGAGCTCCACCGCTCCGCGCATGGTCCCCACGAGGTCGGCACACGTCAACGCGAGACCGAGGGCGGTCCAGCGGGTGATGTCGTCCGCCGTGATGGGCCGAGCCGCGGCGTCGACGGGCGCGGCGGCCGACGGGTCGAGGATCACGGAGGGACGGGTGAGATCGAGACCGGTCGGCGCGGCGTGGAGCTCGACCTGGGCGACGCGGTGACACTCGCCATCGGGGACGAGGAGCAGTGCCCGCGCGGAACCCTGTGCATCAATGGCCACGGCGGCGGGCGATTCCCCGTTGACGGCTCGAGCGAGCGACGAGAGGCCCGGGTCGAGGGCGACCGTCTCGACCGTATCGCCCGGTTCTGCTCCGGCCAGCCTTCGGAGCTCGGTGGCCAGAGTGGGCCCGAGGAACGAGACGTCGGCCAGCCCCCGCCCAAGCTCCTCAGCGACGATGGCCGGTTCCACCCCGGTCGCCAGGCTGCCCCCGCCCTCCGTCTCGGTTCGCAGCTCCCGCCAGCCGGACTCGGCGACGGCCACGTCGAGCTTGGCCCGCCGTTCGGGATCACCGATCTGGCCGACGGCCTGGGGCGCGAGCCGGTCGACGATCTGGGCGGCCGAGTCGCGAAGGGCCTGCTGCTCCTGGGACAGGCGGACGTCCATCAGTCGTCGCGCATCGGCGCCACGAGCGACTGCGTCCATTGGTCGCGCAGCGTGCGACGCAGCACCTTCCCGGACGGGAGGCGTGGGATCTCGTCGACGATCACGACGTGGCGAAGGTGCTTGTAGGTCGCCAGCGAACCGGCTACCAGCTGCTGCAGCTCGTCGTCGCCCACCTTCTGGTCCGGGTCGAGCTGCACGGCGGCGACGGGCACCTCGCCGGCCCGGGCATCCTCGACGCCGAACACCGCGCAGTCGAGGACGGCCGGATGCTGGTGGAGGACCGCCTCCACCTCCGCGGGTGCCACCTGGAAGCCGTTGACCTTGATCATCTCCTTCGAGCGATCGGTCAGGTGGAGCCACCCTTCCGGCTCGAGCCATCCGACATCACCCGTGCGGTACCAGCCGTCGGCAAACGCGTCGGCCGTGGCTTCATCGGGGAGGTACCCGGCCATGACGGAGGGGCTGAGCACCTGGATCTCGCCGATCCCTCCGGGCTCGAGGACCTGCCCGCTCTCGAGGTCGGCGATCCGCAACTCGACGCCCGAGGGTGGCAGCCCCGCGGAGTCCAGTCGCCACTGTTCAGGTCGGTCGACCGGGTTCGCGGTGATCACGGGGAGCTCGCTGGCCCCGTAGGCCGGCAGCCAGCGAACACCGGTCCGCTCGGTCACGATCCTGGCCACGCTCTCGGTGACCGGCGTCGCCCCCCACATGATGTAGCGAAGCGAAGAGAGGTCGTACTCCTCGAGGCGGGGATGGTTGGCCATGGCCAACGCGATGGGCGCAACCGCCATCTCCAGTGTCATCTTCTCGGAGGCGATCCGCTCGAGCACCTCGTCGAGGTCGAACCGTCGGTGCAGCCGCACCGTTGCTCCCGCCGAGACCGCTGTCAGCAGATTGAGGAGTCCGAGGATGTGGGAGGGGGGCGTGGCCACCTGGAAGCGGTCATCGGGTCCGAGACCGAGGACGTCGCGCCAGTGCACGGTCGCGTGGCCCATGGAGAGATGCGTGTGACGCACGGCCTTGGGAAGTCCGGTCGTGCCCGAACTGAAGACCAGGATGGCCTCGGTGCCTCCGCCCACCGCGTCGGATCCTTGCCGCGCGCCGCTGTGGGCGAATGGATCCTTCGAACTGTCGTCGAGGTCCGTCACGTGGTCACCCCCGAGGGACTTGGCGAGCAACGATGCGGCCTCGCCATCGGCCACGGCGTGCACCGGACCGGTCAGCTCCAGGGCGTGGCGGACCTCGGTGGACTTCCACGCCGGGCTCAGCAGGACCGCGGCGGCCCCCAGTTTGCTGACGGCGTACACCGCGACGATGAACTCGACGCGATTGGTCGTCATCAGCGCCACGCGATCACATGCGCCCACACCCCGCGCGGCGAGGTGCCCGGCGAAGGCGTTGCTGCGCTGGTCGAGCTCGCGGAATGTCCAGCGATCATCGCCCGCGAGAACGGCGTCCCGCCCCCCGAACCGGTCAGCGGCGCGCTCGAGATTCCTGTGTATCGTGGCCGCTACCATCGGAAATATTCTTCTCCTATTTGAGATCCAGCGTCAACATACTGCGGATGTACACTTCTCCGATGCGATCAGGGAGGCCCTTCGATGACCGTGGATGACCTCGACGACGTGCGGCGGCAGATCATCGAGACCGTCCGGCGGTTCGTCGCCCGTGAGGTCGTTCCCGTCGCCCCGGAGCTCGAACGCGAGGACCGATTCCCCGCCGACATCGTGGACCAGATGCGCGAGCTCGGCCTCTTCGGCGTGACCATCCCCGAAGCCTACGGAGGGCTGGGTCTCGACCTCCTCACCTACATCGGAGTCATTGAGGAGCTGGCGTACGGCTGGATGAGCCTCACCGGCGTCGTCAACACCCACACCATGGCAGCCACGCTGATCCTCCAGCACGGGAGCGAGGACCAGAAGCAGCGGTGGCTGCCGCAGATGGCCTCCGGCGAACGGCGGGGGGCGCTGTCGCTCTCCGAGCCGGACGCCGGCAGCGACACACGCAACATCTCCTGCCGGGCACAGCGCGACGGGGACGAGTACGTGCTGAACGGCACCAAGGCATGGGTCACCAACGGGGAGCGCTCCGCCATCGTCGCCTTGGCGGCTCGCACAGAGGAGGGGATCTCCGCCCTGATCGTGGAGAAGGAGCCGGGACCGCAGTTCGAGGGGATCTCGGTCAGCAAGCATGTGGGCAAGCTCGGCTACCGCGGTGTGGAGACCGTCGAGATGGCGTACACGGACCACCGCATTCCCACCGCCAACCTGCTCGGTGAGGCGGGACGCGGCCTACCCCAGATACTCAGCGTGCTCGAACTGGGCCGCATCAACATCGCGGCGCGGGCGGTCGGCGTGGCCCAGGCCGCCTTCGACGCCGCCTTCGCCTACGCGCAGCAACGGGTCACCTTCGGCAAGCCGATCGTCGAGCACCAGGCGATCCAGCTCAAGATCGCCGACATGGCGACGCGCCTCGAAGCGGCCCGCCTCCTGACCCGGAATGCCGCCGAGCGCAAGACGGCCGGTCTCCGCTGTGACGTCGAAGCCGGGATGGCGAAACTGTTCGCCAGCGAGACCGCGCTCGACCTCTCCATGGAGGCCATGCGGATCCACGGCGGCATGGGCTACACGACCGACCTGCCCGTGGAGCGCTACTACCGCGACGCGCCCCTCATGGTCATCGGCGAGGGAACCAACGAGATCCAGAGGCTGGTGATCGCGCGGGGCCTGCTGGCCCGCGCTCAGCGCGAAAGGTGACTCGGCTGCCGGTCGTCACTGCGATCGGCGAGCTCCCGGATCACCTCGTCGGTGTGCTCCCCGAGTGACGGGACCGGAGCGATCGGCCCGTGCTGAATGTCGGAGAAACTGACCGGGCCGTTCACCGAGCGCTGGGTGGTGCCCGAGACACCCCCACCGATCTCGACCAGGCCGTCGTTCGCCAAGAACTGCGGGTCTTCGACGACCTCCGCCGGCGTCTGTGCCGGCGCCCACCAGACGCCCTCGCGTTCGAAGCGCTCCGCCCATTCGGACAGGGTGCGCCCCTCGATGATCTCGTCGAGGATGGCGATGATCTCCGTCCGGTGCCGTCGGATGGCGGACGCATCGGCAAAGCGCGGGTCACCGGCCAGATCGGAGCGCCCGAGAGCGCGGCAGACCGCGTCGATGTGCCGGGAGGCCTCCAGTCCGGTGAAGAAGAACCAACGGCCGTCGGCGGCCCGGTAGGGATTCATCAACGGCGCCTGGTTCCGGTCCCTCGGTTCGGCCCGGGCGACCTTGCCGAGCGTCATCTGCAATCCGAGGTCCCACCCCAGGACGTAGGCACCCGTGCGGAGCAGCGACACCTCCACTACCCGCCCCCGGCCCGTCGCGCGCTGCTCCAGCACGGCGGCGAGGAGCCCACCCAGGGCGGCGAGGCCGGTGATGTGGTCACCGATGCCGCCTCGCGCGTTGAGCGGCGTGCCCTCGTGGTCGGCCATCTGCATCGAAAGCCCGGACCGGGCCCAGAACGCACCGATGTCGTAGGTCGGGCGGTTCCGCTCGGCACCGCGCAGCCCGTAGCCGCTGATGCTGCAGTACACGAGATGAGGGTGGCGATCGACGGTCGCCGCGGGCTCCAGGCCGAGCCCGTCGAGGGCGTCCGGCCGCAGGTTGCTGATGAACACGTCGGCCGTGGCGAGCAAATCCTCGAAGTGCTCCCGGCCGTCGGGCTGGCGCAGGTCGAGCACGACGCTCCGCTTCCCCCGGTTGTCGAGCGAGAAGGCCGGGTTCGGCATGTCGCTGTCGATGCCCAACGACCCGAACACCTGACGCATGGGATCGCCCGCCGGGGCTTCGACCTTGATCACGTCGGCCCCCCAGTCGGCCAGCAGCGCAGCGGCCGACGGTGCGGCGACCCAGACGCCCAACTCGACGACCCGCAGGCTGGCGAAGGTGGAGAGTCCCGATGCCGGATCGTCGCTCAACCGGGGATCTCCGAACGACCGTGCACCGTCTGTTCCCGCAGCGCGTCCTTCATCACTTTTCCGGTGGCGTTGATCGGGAGCTCGTCGACCAGCTCCACTACCCTGGGGACCTTGTAGTTCGCCATTTCGTCGCGGCACCACTCGATGATCGCGGCGCTCGACACGGCGTCCGACCGGGGGACCACGAATGCCATCCCGACCTCACCGAGGCGCTTATCGGGGATTCCGATCACCGCCGCCTGCACGATGTCGGGATGGCGCAGGAGCGCATTCTCGATCTCGGCGGGGTACGCGTTGAAGCCGCCGACGATGAACATGTCCTTGGCGCGGCCGACGATCCGCAGGCAGCCCGCCTCGTCGACCACCCCGATGTCGCCCGTCCGCAGCCACCCGTCCGGCGACAGCGCGTGCGCGGTCGCCTCCGGATCGTCGAGGTAGCCGACCATGACGCTGCCCCCGCGGAGCAAGATCTCACCGGGCTCCCCCGCCGGGACGTCCGCATCGTCGTCGCCGACGATGCGGAGCTCGAAGCCCGGGCGCAGCCGCCCGACCGTGGTGGCGATCGTCTCCACGTCGTCCCCCTGCGAGGTGGCCGCGGCCGTGCCGGCCTCCGTGAGCCCGTAGCCGGCGATGACCGTCGAGAACGGCAGTTCCTCGTCGATGCGCCGGATGAGCGCGACGGGGATGTCGGCGGCGCCGGTCACGGCCACCCGCAAGCTCGACAATTCGTGGCGCTCCCGATCGGGATGGTCAAGGATGGCCTGGTAGACAGTGGGCGAGCCGGGAAGCACGGTGACCTTCTCACCCTCGACGCGGCCCAGCACCCGGTCGACGTCGAACACAGCCTCTGGAAGCATCACTGCGCCGCTCGCGACGCAGGCCAGGATTCCCGCCTTCAGCCCGAACATGTGGAAGTAGGGGTTGACCATCAGGTAGCGGTCCTCGGCGCACAGCCCCGTCATCTCGACCCAGTCGGTGGCGACGCGCAGCGTCCGGCGATGGGACATCACCACACCCTTGGGCAGGCCCGTCGTCCCCGACGTGAAGAGGATGTCCGAGGGATCGTCCGGTCCGGTATCGGTGCGCCGCCGGTCGACCTCGGCCCGGTCGGCGTCGGTGGCCCGTGCCAGGAACGAGGCCCATGCCTCGGTTCCCTCCCTCGGCGGTCCGCTCGCCACGACGATCGTGTCGAGATCGGGGAGATCGACACCGGTCGCACGGAGCATCTCGACGTAGTCGGTCCCCAAGAAGTCCGTGACCGTCACCAGCGCCCGGGCCCGGCTCCGCGAGAGGATGTCCACCGCCTCGCCGCCTTTGAACCGGGTGTTGATCGGAACGAGGACGGCACCGGCCTGGGAGAGGCCGAGCACGGCCACAATCCACTCGGCGCTGTTGAAGGCCCAGATGGCCACACGGTCGCCAGGCTCGATGCCGGAGTCGACGAGTGCGGCGCCGAACGAACGCGCCTCGTCGAAGAGCTCGGCGTACGTCAGCCGGGTCGGGCCATCCTCAACCGCAGGGCGCTGTCCGAACCGGCGTGCGACAGAATCGAGAAGCGCCGGGATGGTCAGCGACGGGCCATCCCCGCGCGCCGTCATCAAACGGCGACCTCGGCCATGTTCATCAGCTTGGCGAGGTTGCCGCCCATGATCTTGCGGACCGACCCCTCGTCGAGCCCCTTGAGCTCGTCCGCGTAGCTCACGGGGTCGGCGAGGCCCTCCGGGTGGGGGTAGTCGGACCCGAAGAGCACGTGCTCCACACCGATCAGATCGGCCAGCTCGCCGAGGTCCTCCTCCCAGAACGGGCTGATGTAGATGTTGCGTTTGAAGACGTCGACCGGGTTCTCCTGGAA
>JBEKVF010000051.1:0-12645 GCA_049514295.1 Acidimicrobiales bacterium | reverse complement strand
CGCCCGGATGGTGGCACCGACGCCCATGACCGCCGCGAGCGCGAGCCAGGCGCCCAGGGTCCTGCGCCAGGCCGGAAAAGGCGCCACCGCTCCCTCGGCGGGCGGCTCGCTCACGGCGTGCGCCGGCGCGGGTTCCTCCAGCCCCGTCGCATCGAAGGCGGTCATTCCGTGGGCGGCATCAGGTGGCGACGGGGTCGGGCCGCACCCGGCACGGCTAGACCAGGTTGTCCCCGCCGAAGAGCTCGGAGACCGAGGTGTCCTCGAAGACGGCGTCAATGGCGTCGGCGATGATCTTGGCCACCGAGAGGACCTCCAGCTTGTCGAACGTGCGGTCCTCAGCCACCGGCAGGGTGTCGGTCACGACGACCCGCGAGATCGGCGCCGCCTTCAGGCGGTCGACGGCAGGGTCGGACAGGACGGCGTGCGTGGCCATGGCCGAGATGTCCGAGGCGCCGGCGTCGGCCAACAGCTCGGCCGCGGCGCAGATGGTCCCGGCGGTGTCGATCATGTCGTCGATCAGGACGCAGTGGCGGCCCTCCACGTCACCGACCACGTGGCGCGCCTTGACCTCGTTGTAGGTGCCCCGGGGCCGCGTCTTGTGGATCAGGGCCAGGTCGAAGCCGAGATGCTGGCTGTAGCGCTCGGCCACCTTGACCCGGCCGGCGTCGGGCGCCACCACCACGACGTCGTTGCCGAAGTTCTCCCGCATGTACCCCTCGAGCACGGGCGTCGCCACCAGGTGGTCGAAGGGCACGTCGAAGAAGCCCTGGATCTGCCCCGAGTGCAGGTCCACGCTGATGACGCGGTCGGCACCCGCGGCGGAGAGCATGTCCGCCACGAGCTTGGCGGTGATCGGCTCGCGCCCGGTCGACTTGCGGTCCTGGCGCGAGTACCCGTAGTAGGGGCAGACCGCGGTGATCCGCTTGGCCGACGCCCGCTTGGCGGCGTCGATCATGATCAGGTGCTCCATGAGCGAGTCGTTCACGGGGGAGGCGTGCGTCTGGATGATGAAGACGTCGCAGCCGCGGATGGAGATGTCGTACTTGCAGTAGATCTCCCCGTTGGCGAACTCGCGCAGGTTCGCCTCGCCGAGCTCGACGCCCAGGTGACCCGCGATGTCCTGCGCCAGGCTCGGGTGCGAGCGACCGGAGACCAGCTCGAGTCGGCGCCGCGGGATCAACTCCACGTGGCCAACGCTACTTCGCGGAGGCCGGCCCCGCTCCGGGGTGTTCAGGCGTCGGGGCCCCGCAGCACCGAGTGGGGCCCGATCTCGGCCCCGGCCGGCACCTCGGCACCCGGCTCGAGGACGCTGTAGGGGCCGATCCGCGCCGCGGCGCCGATGGTGGCCCGGGTGCACACGCTTTCGCTCACCACCGCGCCCTCGCCGACCGTGGTGTCGGTCAGCACGCTGTTGGGCCCGATCTCTGCCCCCGCACCAACGGAGCAGTCGCCCCGCAGGATCACCCCCGGGAGCAGGGAGACGTCGGCCTCCAGACGGGCCTGCGCGTCCACGTAGGTGCGCTCGGGGTCCCACATCGTCACGCCGCGGCGCATCCAGCGCTCGTTGATCCGGTCGCGCAGCTCGGCCTCGGCCACGGCCAGCTGGGCCCGGTCGTTGACCCCGGCCGCCTCCATGGAGTCGGGCAGGACGAGGGAGCGCACCCGATAGCCGGCGCCCGAGAGCACCGCGACGGCGTCGGTGAGGTAGTACTCGCCCTGGGCGTTGGCCGGGCTGAGGCGGCGCAGGGTGGGCGCCAGGATGCTGCGCCGGAAGCAGTAAATGGAGGTGTTGACCTCCTCGATCGTCTTCTCCTCCTCGGTGGCGTCGGTCTCCTCCACCACCCGGCTGACGTCGCCGTCCTTGCCGTGCACGACCCTGCCGTAGCCCGAGGGGTTCTCGACGATGGCCGTCAGCAGCGTCGCGCTGGCGTCCTCGGCGCGGTGCGCGCGCACCAGCGCCGCCAGCGTCTGAGGGCGGAGCAGCGGCGTGTCGCCCGGGAGCACGACCACGTCCTCCACCTCGTCGTCGTCGTCGGGCAGCCCGGTGAGGCCGACGGCCAACGCGTCGCCCGTGCCCGACTGGGTGAGCTGCTCCACGAACTCGATCTCCATGGTCGGCGGGGCCAGCTGCACCAGGGTCTTGGTGACCCACTCGCCCCGGTGCCCCACCACGACCACCACCCGATGGACGTCGATCTCGGCCATGGCCTCCAGGACGTGGAGGATCATGGGTCGGCCACACAGGAGGTGCAGCGGCTTGGGGCGCTCGGAGCGCATCCGCGTCCCCTCCCCGGCGGCCAGGACCACGGCGGAGAGGCGGCGTTCGTGCATCGGCGCATTCTTAGCCCGCCGGGCAGCCCGGCGTGCGTATGCAGATCCCCTACGACGAGTTCGGGCTCTTCCACGAGAACGCCGCCGAGTACAGCCTGCCCTACGCCGGGCCCCCCGACGTGCGCCGGGTCGACGTCGAGGTCGCGCCGGGCCGCAAGGTCTCCAGTCTGGTCTGGGGCACCGACCCGGCCGAGCTCGTGCTCGTCCACGGCGGGGCGCAGAACGCCCACACCTGGGACACGGTCGCGCTGGCCCTGGGCCGGCCGCTGGTGGCGGTGGACCTGCCCGGCCACGGCCACTCCGACGGCGGCCCCGAGGGCTCCATCTCGGCCGGCAGCAACGGCCGCGACCTCGCGACCGTCGTGGCCGAGCTGGCCCCCGACGCACGCGGCGTCGTGGGCATGTCGCTCGGCGGGATGTCCTCCATCGCGCTGGCGGCCCACGCCCCCGGGCTCGTGCGAGCCCTCGTCCTGGTCGACATCACCCCCGGGGTGAACGCGGAGAAGGCGGCGCCGGTGACCAACTTCGTCAACGGGCCCGCGAGCTTCGACAGCTTCGACGAGCTGCTGGCCCGCACCATGGAGCACAACCCCACCCGGTCGGAGTCGTCGCTGCGTCGGGGCATCCTGCACAACGCCGTCCAGCGCGAGGACGGCAGCTGGGTCTGGCGCTACGCGCGCTTCCGCACCGACGACGCCGCGACCCACCCCGACTTCGGCGACTGGTGGGAGGCCATCTCCGGGTTGACCGTCCCGCTGCTGCTCGTGCGCGGCCTGGCCTGGTCCGTCGTCGACGACGCCGACGTGGCCGAGCTCCTGCGCCGCCAGCCCACCGCCACCGTGGTGGGTGTCGAGGGGGCGGGCCACAGCATCCAGGGCGACCGGCCGCTCGAGCTGGCCGGCATCCTGGACGACTTCTTCTTCCCGGGCGGCTGATGGACACGCGCGTCTGGTTTTCGCGCCGCGCCCTGAAGCTGCACGCGGCCATCCTGATCGTGGTCCCCGGCTTCCTGGCGCTGTGCCTCTGGCAGGTCTCCCGTGCCGTCGATGGCAACACCCTCAGTTGGGCCTATGTCTTCGAGTGGCCGCTCTTCGCCGGGTACGCCGTCTACATGTGGTGGCGCCTCGTGCACGAGGCGCCTGAGGGCACGCCGCCGCCCGCCTCCGCCGGCGACCCAGCCGGCGGCCCGGACGCTTCCGCCTCCGCCGACCCCGCGCGCGCCGCGCGCCAGGAGGAGGAGGAGGAGGAGGACTCCGAGCTGGCGGCCTACAACGCGTACCTGGCGCAGCTGGCGGAGCGGGACCAGGCCGCCGAGCGGTGACGTGACCTCCGGGGGGGTCGATTGAGCCGGGTGGATGCGGCCCCGGCCTGATCCGGTGGGACCGGGCGTGGAGTCGGTGTGGGACTACCCGCCGCCGCCGCGCCTCGAACCTGTCCCGAGTCGGATCCGGGTCGAACTCGGCGGCGTGGTCATCGCGGAGACGACCGGGGCGTACCGGGTCCTCGAGA
Organism: Acidimicrobiales bacterium; assembly: GCA_049514295.1. GTDB lineage: Bacteria > Actinomycetota > Acidimicrobiia > Acidimicrobiales > RAAP-2 > Bog-473. The sequence continues at coordinate 8,805 of JBEKVF010000051.1, read as the reverse complement.
CGAGCCATCCGCCGAACTACTACCTGCTGCCGGGCGACATCCTGCCGGGCACCCTGGTGCGCAGTCACCACCGGTCCTTCTGCGAGTGGAAGGGCGAGGCCCACTATTTCGACGTGCGCGCGGGTGAGCGGGTCGAGCCCGACGCCGCCTGGGGCTACGACAACCCGACCGCCGGGTTCCGGGCGATCGCCGGCTACGTGGCGTTCTACCCGGGCCGCATGGACGCCTGCCTCGTCAACGACGAGAGGGTCCTCCCTCAGCCGGGCGGCTTCTACGGAGGCTGGATCACGAGCGATCTGGCGGGCCCGTTCAAGGGCGTCCCGGGCAGCGCGGGCTGGTAGGACTCGGCGCGGTCTGCCGTCGCGCTCATCCCGTAAGAGGTCGTGACGCTCCGGGGGGAGGGCTCGAACCTCCAACATCCGGCTCCAAAGGCCGACGTTCTGCCGATTGAACTACCCCGGACCGAGGCGATCGCCCCGCTAGAGGTTAGGCACTCCGCCCGGTCGTCCCGGGCCGTCCCCGGCCCTGCCCGGCCTCAGCACGGCGGTAGCTTCTTGCCTCGTGCGCATCCTCGTGGTGGACGACGACCTGGCCGTCCGACGTTCGATCGACCGTGCCCTCCGCCTCGAGGGCTACGACGTGATGACCGTCCCCTCGGGGGGTGAGGCGCTCGAGGCGCTGGCGCAGACCCCGGCGGACGCGCTCATCCTCGACCTCGGGCTGCCCGACGTCGACGGCCTGACCGTCTGCCGGCGCATGCGCAGCGCCGGCGACGACACGCCGGTCCTCATGCTCACGGCGCGCGACGCCATCGACGACCGGGTCCAGGGGCTCGATGCGGGCGCCGACGACTACCTGGTCAAGCCCTTCGCGCTGGCGGAGTTGCTGGCGCGCCTGCGCGCGCTCCTACGGCGGCGCTTCGAGGGCGAGGGTGGCCTGCTGCGCGTGGGCGACCTGGCACTGAACCTCTCCAGCCGGGAGGGCCAGCGCGGGGAGCGCACCTTCACGCTCACGCGCATCGAGTTCGACCTCCTCGAGATGTTCCTGCGCCACCCCCGCCAGGTGCTCACGCGCGAGGTGCTGCTGAACCGGGTCTGGGGCTTCGACTTCGACTCGGGGACGAACTCGCTCGCCGTCTACGTCGGGTACCTGAGGCGCAAGCTCGAGGAGGGGGGCGAGCCACGCTGCATCCAGACGGTCCGCGGCGTGGGCTACGTGCTGCGGGACGCGTGACCTTCCGCGCCCGCCTGGTGCTGGCGACCACGGCGGCGGTCGTCGTCGCCGTGCTGGCGGCGTCGCTGGCCTCGTTCCTGGTGGCCCGCAATACGCTGCTCCAGGCGACCGACAATTCGCTCACCACGGCCGCCCAGCGGATCGTCGCCGGGCAGGAGATCGGTTCGACCACCGCCACGCTCGGCCAGGTGACCGACGCCGGCGGCGCCGTCGTCTCCGGTGGCGGCCTTCCCGTGACCGGCCAGGTGCGGCTGGTGGCCGTCGGCCTCGCCCCGTCGTACTTCACGACGGTCACCGTGGACGGCAACCAGATGCGCGAGCTCGTCGAGCACCTGCCGGCCGGCACGGCGTTCGAGTCGGGCATCCTCGTCGACGGCGGCGCGCTGCAGATCGCCACCCTGCTCAACGCGAGCTCGGAGCTCAGGACGCTCGCGATCCTGCTCGGCGTCGTCGCGTTCATCGGCGTGCTCCTCGCCGTCGTGCTCGGCTGGCTCGTCGCCCGCACCGCCCTCGTCCCGCTGAACTCTCTCACCGACACCGTCGAGGACCTGGCCGAGACGACCGATGTCTCCCGCCGGCTGTCCTCCGGTGGCCCCGACGAGCTGGGCCGGCTGCGCCGCACCTTCAACCGCCTGCTCGAGGCACTCGAGTCGTCGCGCCGGGCCCAGAGCCAGCTCGTCCTCGACGCGTCGCACGAGCTGCGCACCCCCCTCACCAGCCTGCGCACCAACCTCGAGGTGATCCGCCGCGTCGACGAGCTGAGCGACGAGGACCGCTCCGTCCTCGTCGACGACGTCCTGGTGCAGCTGCAGGAGCTGACCGACCTCGTCGGCGACCTGGCCGAGCTGGCCCGGGGCGACCAGCAGCCGGCACCGCCCGAGCCGCTCCGACTCGACCTCCTCGTCGGGGACGCCGTGGCGGTGCAGAACACCCACGGCCGCGCCCAGGAGGTCACGTTCCACCTCGACGCCGAGCCCTGCTGGGTGGACGGCCATGCGGACCGCATCGGCCGCGCCGTGGGCAACCTGCTCGACAACGCCCGCAAGTGGAGCCCACCCGGCCAGACCGTGTCGGTGGAGTGCCGGGACGGGACGGTGGTGGTGTGCGACCACGGGCCCGGCATCGCCGAGGCGGACCTGCCCCACGTCTTCGACCGCTTCTACCGCTCCCCGGCCGCCCGGGGGCTGCCGGGGTCGGGCCTCGGCCTGGCCATCGTGGCCCAGGTGGTCAAGGCCGAGGGCGGGACCATCCAGGCGGAGAACGACCCGACGGGCGGGGCCCGGATGTCCATGCGCCTGCCCACGGTGCCCGGTCCCGAAGACGACGTCCCACACCCGTAGCGGGCGCCGGAGCCCTCAGTCGGCCGCGATGAGCTCGATGCGGTTCCCGAAGGGGTCGTCGACGTACGCACCCCGTCCCGGCTCGCTGTCCGGGTTGGCCCGCACGGACACCCCGGCGGCGCCGAGCGCCGCGTCGAGGGCGGGCAGGTCGCGGACCACCAACGCCGGATGCGCCTTGCGGGCCGGACGGAAGTCCTTCTCGACGCCGAGGTGCACCGCCACCTCTCCCCGGCCGAACCAGCAGCCGCCCCGCGCCGCCAGCGGCTCGGGCTTGGGAACCCGCTCGAGCCCGAGCAGGCCCGAGTAGAACACCTCGGCCTCGGCCTCGGCCTCGCGGCCCGGCGGCATGGCCAGTTGCACGTGGTCGAGCCGCACGATCTCGAAGCCCATGGGTGCCTCCTCGTGCCGGGAGCGACCTGGCAGTCGGCCCCCCGGACCGCTAGCCTGCCGCACGACATGGGATCACTGATCAAGAAGCGCCGCAAGCGGATGCGCAAGAAGAAGCACAAGAAGATGCTGAAGGCCACCCGCTGGCAGCGCCGGGCCGGCAAGTAGCCCGGCCGGCCCCACCTCCCTCCCGGTCCCCTCCCCTCAGTCGCCGTCCCAGCCCGCCGGCACGGTGCGGGCCCGCACCAGGCGGGCCGTCTCGGTCCCCACCCGTAGCTCGGGAGCCGACGCCGAACCCGCCCCCGCGGGGCCGCCCTCGACGAACCAGGTCGACCCGCTGCCCGCCAGCGTCGGCTCGCTGCCCGCCAGGTCCCCCAGGGCGTCGCGCCACTGCGCCAGGCGTGGCTCGACGGCCAACGCGGCGGCCGTCAGCGCGTTTGCCCCCTCGCCCCCCTCCCGGCTGCCCTCGTCCCAGGCCCGGAAGACGCGGGCGGTGTCGACGCCGAACGGCGGCAGCACCAGCAGGTAGTCACGGCGCTCGAAGGGCAGCGGCGTGACGAGCTCCCCCACCCCCTCGACCCGGGCCCGGCCGCCGACCACGCAGAAGGGCACGTCCGCGCCGAGGCGCGCCGCCACCTCGGGGTCGGCGCAACCCGCCCAGCGCAACACGGCCGCCGCGTCGGCCGAGCCGCCGCCCAGGCCCCCGCCGACCGGGATGCGCTTGGTCAGGCGGACCGAGGCGACTCGCCCGCAGACGGCCAGCGCGCGGCCGATCAGGTTGTCCTCGGGGCCCCCGAGTGCCTCGGCCCGCGTGCCGGGCTCGGCCACCACCGCCAGGCCCGACCCACCGTCGGTCAGCACGAGCTCGTCGGCCAGGCTGAGGGAGACCATCTCCGAGTCGAGCTCGTGGTACCCGTCGGCCCGGACCCCGGTCACGCGCAGCGACACCGTCAGCTTGGCCGGGGCCAGCACCGTCACGATGGCGTCGGGCACGGGGGCTTCGGGGGTCACAGTGCCGCCAGCCTCCCCCACTCCGCCACCCCGAGCTCCTCGGCCCGGGCGTCGGGGCGCACCCCGGCCCGTTCGAACGCCGCGGGATCGACCACGCCGGCCAGGGAGCGACGGAGCATCTTGCGCCGCTGGGTGAAGCCGGCCCGCACGACGGCGTCCAGCCGCTCGTAGGACACGACGGCCGGGTCCACCGCGGGGGCGGGCAGCCGGTCCAGGCGCACCAGGACAGACTCGACCCTCGGGCGAGGGATGAACACCGAGGCGGGCACGCGGCCCACCACCTCGGCCCGGGCGAAATAGGCGATGCGCACCGAGACCGCCCCGTAGGCGTCATCCCCCGCCCCGGCGGCCATGCGCTCGCCCACCTCCCGCTGCACCATCACCAGGAGGTGGGCCACCGCGGGCACCTCGACGAGGGCCCGCAGCACGAGTGGGGTGGCCACGTTGTAGGGCAGGTTGGCCACCAGGCTCCACGGGCCCTCGGCGCGCTCGGCGAGCAGCGCCGCCAGGTCGATGGTCATGGCGTCCCCCTCGACCACCTCGACGCCGACCGGCTCGACGACCGAGCGGAGCACGGGGATCAGGTGCCGGTCGGTCTCCAGCGCCACCACCGTGGCCCCGGTCTCCGCCAGCGCGAGGGTCAGTGACCCGAGGCCCGCCCCGATCTCGAGCACCCGGGAGCCGGCGGCGACGCCGGCGAGCCGGGCGATGCGCCGGACGGTGTTGGGGTCAGCGACGAAGTTCTGGCCGAGGGCCCGGCTGGGACGGAGACCGTGCGCCGACAGCAGCTGGGCGATGTCGGCGCCGGAATGAGTCACCAGGAGATTGTGACGTCCACCACTCCCTGGCCGATGTCGGCGATCTGAGAGAAGCCCTCCGGCGACATGTCGACCACCCGCGGGTAGCCGGCACCCTCGCGGTCGTCCACCGTGCACACGGTCGACGCGCCCGTTGCGTTGTTGATCACGGTGAGCACCGTCCCGAAGGGCAAGCTCGGGCTGGCGCACATCCCCGACGGAGCCTCCGAGTACCAGGTGGCCTCGCCCGCTTCGGAGTTCGTCGTAGCCGGTGGCGCCGGTGGCGCCGTCGTCGTAGTGGTCGGCGGTGGTGGCGGTGCCGTCGTCGTCGTGGTGGTCGGCGGTGGTGGCGGTGCCGTCGTCGTCGTGGTGGTCGGTGGCGGGGCGGTCGTCGTGGTGGTCGGTGGCGGGGCGGTCGTCGTGGTCGTCGCCGGCGCGTGGTACGCGACGAGGTGCGACCGCAGGTTCACACCGTCGGGACGCGATGCAAGGTGCACGACCGACGTGTGCGCGCCGTGCACGGTGCCCGCCGCCGTCACCGATCGTGACGCGGCACTTACGTTCAACAACAGGAGAGGCGCGACGAAGAGCGCGCCGCAAATGATTGCAGCGACGCCGAGGCGCCTCCCCCTCGTGCTCTGGTTCCGCAGGGCTCCACCCTTCTCGGGGACACAGTGCACCCGCGCCGACACACGGGTGGCGGGGGGTCTCTGGAAAACCTAGATAACCAATCACGGCCCACGCAAACCCAAAAAGTGTTGGAACCTTTTTGCGCGCTATTTCCGCAGGTCACGACCCATGCGGTCCGTGACATTTAGATGAACTACCAGTTCAGAGCCGTTTTTAGCCAAAATCAACGTCAAACACCCTGGTCACGAGGTTCTCGTATTACGCACAACAGCGCGTGAATTACCTACCCGCGGAGAACGCCATGGCCGCCGCCACACCCGAGCGCTCCATGACCTCGCCGACGCTGCAGCCCTTCACGGCGGCGATGGCCTCGCCGACGAAAGGGAGGTACGACGGCTCGTTCGTGCGGCCCCGATGGGGCACCGGCGCGAGGAACGGGCTGTCCGTCTCGACGAGCAACCGGTCGAGCGGGCAGCGCGCCGCGGCGGCGCGCACGTCGCCTGCGTTCTTGAACGTCACGATGCCGCTGAACGACACGTACATGCCCGCGCGCAGGCACAGCTCGACCTCGTCGGGCCCGCCCGTGAAGCAGTGCAGCACGGTGCGCTCGGGGACGCCCTCGGCGCCGAGCACGTCGAAGAGGTCGGCCCACGCGTCCCGCGCGTGGATCACCAGGGCGAGCCCGTGCGCGTGCGCCAGCGCGATCTGTGCCGCGAAAGCGGCGCGCTGCGCAGCGCGTGGGGAGTGCTCGTAGAAGTAGTCCAGCCCGCACTCCCCCACGGCCACCACGGCGCCGTCGCCCACGCCCAGCTCGCGCTCCAGCAGTGCCGCCACCTCGTCCACGCCCTCGCTCGCCTCGTGCGGGTGCAGCCCGATGGTCGCCCAGGCCCGGGGTGTCGACCCGTCGGCTGCGGTCGCCCGGGCCACCCGCACCGCCTGGTCCGAGGTGGCCGCCCCCGTCCCGATGCAGACGAGGCGGTCGATGCCGGCCTCGCGCGCCCGGGTCAGGACGGGCTCCAGGTCGGCTGCCCCGGCCTCGTCCCCGCCGAGATACTCCTCCTGCACGTGGCAGTGGGAGTCGAACCAGCCCGTCACGTCAGCCCTTGCGCCGCGGGAACAGGGGGTCGCCCTTCACGACGTCGGACCCTCCGGTGTAGCCGCCCCAGATGGCGTCGTCGGGCAGGCGGGCCGCCACCGGGTCGCCCCCGACCCCGATCCGGCGCCACACCTCAACCGCCGTCGACGGCATGGCGGGGGCGATGAGGACGGCGACGATCCGCAGGACCTCGAGCGCGTCGCCCAGGACCGCGTCGACGGCCGGCCCCGGGTCCATCTTCCAGGGCTCGGCGGCCTCCAGCTCTGCGTTCGCCGACCCGATGAGCCGCCACGTCTCCTCGAGCGCCTCGTGCGGCGCCCAGCGGGCCCAGGCCGCCGTCGCCTCGTCGAGCACCCCGGACGCCACGCGCGCGAGCGTGCTGGCCGGGTTGCAGGCCGGGCCCACCCCGCCACACTTGGAGTGGACCACCGTGGTGACCCGCGACACGAGGTTGCCCAGGTTGTTGGCAAGGTCCGCGTTGTAGCGCGCCACGATGCCCTCGTAGGAGAAGTCCCCGTCCCCGCCGAGCGGCACCTCGCGAAGCAGGTGGTAACGCAGCGGGTCGACCCCGAAGTCGTCGGCCAGCGCGAGCGGCGACACGTCGGTGATCTTGAGCGGCGCTGCGCCGTCGCCGCCGGCCAGGCCGGCCGCGATCATCGTCTTGCCCAGCTTCTGCCCGCCCATGAGCAGGTAGCCGTGCACGAAGATCTCCGCCGGAGGGTCGATGCCCGCCGCCATGCACATCGCCGGCCACCACACGCAGTGGAACTTGAGGATGTCCTTGCCGATCAGGTGGTGGGCCGCGCCCCAGCGCGAAGCGAACGTCGCCGGGTCGCCGCCGTACTCGGCGACAGTCAGGTAGTTGATCAGCGCGTCGTACCAGACGTAGAACACGTGCCCGCTGTCCCAGGGCACCGGCACGCCCCACGTGAACGACGTGCGCGTGATGGAGACGTCGCGCAGGCCGCCCCGGATGAACCCCAGCGCCTCGTTGCGCTTGGACGCCGGCCGCACGAAGTCGGGATGTCTGTCGTAGTAGTCGAGGAGCCGCTGCTCGAACGCGCTCAGCTTGAAGAAGTAGTTGTCCTCCTGCATCTCGACCACGGGGCGCCCGTGGACGGGGCAGTTGCCGTCCACCAGCTGGTCCTCGGTGTAGTAGTCCTCGCAGGACACGCAGTAGAGCCCCGAGTACGGAGCCAGCTCAATGAACCCGTTGTCGTAAATCCGCTGGAGGAACTGCTGGACGACGGCATAGTGGCGCGGCTCGGTGGTGCGGATGAAGTCGTCGTTGGAGATGTCGAGCCGCCGCCAGGCCTCCAGGAAGCGGGCCGACGTGCGGTCCGTCCACTCCTTGGGGGTGGTCCCGTTGGCCTCGGCCACCTCCACGATCTTCGCACCGTGCTCGTCGGTGCCGGTCATGAACCAGACGTCGTCCCCGAGCAGGCGGTGCCAGCGCGCCAGCGCGTCGGCGTTGACCGTCGTGTACGCCGTGCCCACGTGCGGCGCGTCGTTGACGTAGTAGATCGGCGTGGTGAGGTAGTAGGGCGGCACCGCCGGTAGCGTACCGGTGCCCTCAGCCGCGGCCCGACGAGCCCGCCTCGTCCCCGGCCGACGCACGCACGCGCAGTGAGGCCTCGTACGCGCGCCGGCGCGGCACGCCGAGCGACGCCGCCACACGCTCGGCCACCTGGCGCGGCCCGGCGGACGAGTCGTCGGCGACGACCGCCCGCACCGCCGCCTCGACCTCCTCGTCGCCCGCCGGCTCCGGCGCCGGGGCGCCCCCGACCACCAGCACCACCTCGCCCCGCAGCTGGCGTGCCGCGAACGCCTCCGCTGCCTCGCCCAGCGTGCCCCGCCAGACCTCCTCGTGCAGCTTGGTCAGCTCCCGCACGACGGCGACCGGTCGGTCGGGGTCGGCGGCGGACAGCTCTCCCAGGGTGCCCGCCACGCGGCCGGGCGCCTCGAGCACGACGGACGTGCGCTCGTCCGCCATGAGCGCGGCGATCCGGCGGCGCCGCTCGGAGCCCTTGCGCGGCAGGAACCCCTCGACGCAGAAGCGGTCGGCGGGCAGGCCGCTCACGACGAGCGCCCCCACCACCGACGACGGCCCGGGCACGGTGCTCACCGTCTCGCCGGCGGCGGCCAGCTGCGCCGCCAGCCACGCGCCGGGGTCCGAGATGCCGGGCGTACCCGCATCGCTCACCACGGCCACGGTGGCACCCCCGGCCACGGCGGTCGCCACGCGGTCCAGACGGCCCGCCTCGTTGTGGCCGTGCAGCGAGAGCAGCCGGTCACCGTCCGGCCCGCCCGC
>JBEKVF010000050.1:0-10321 GCA_049514295.1 Acidimicrobiales bacterium | reverse complement strand
CGTCATGATCGCCATCGCGCTCGCCTGCGGCCCGCGCCTCCTCATGGCCGACGAACCCACGACCGGCCTCGACGTGACCGTGCAGGCGCAAATCCTCGATCTCCTGGGCCAGCTCCAGCACGACCGTGACATGGCCATGATCCTCGTGACCCACGACCTCGGCGTGGTGGCGACCCGCACAGACGAGATCATCGTCATGTACGCCGGCAACGTCGTGGAGCGCGCGCCGACGAACGTCCTCTTCAAGAGCATGGCCATGCCCTACACCGAGGCGCTGCTCAAGTCGACGCCGCGCCTTGCGAACCCGAGCCACACCCGGCTGACCGCCATTGAGGGCAGGACGCCCGACCTGCTCCACCCCCCGGCCGGCTGCCCGTTCTCCCCCCGCTGCCCCTACGCACAGGAGCAGTGCCACCGCGAGAAGCCGCCCCTCGTCGAGGCCGCACCGGGGCACAGCTACGCCTGCTGGTTCCCGCTCACCGCGGCGCGGCCCCAGGAAGTGACGGCATGACGGACACCGCCGTGGAGGCCGAGGCGGTCGGGACCACCGAGCCGCTGTTGTCGGTGGAGGATCTGCACGTCTCCTTCCACAAGGGCAGCCAGACCGTCCAGGCCGTGGCCGGCATCACCTTCACCCTGCGGAAGGGGGAGACTCTGGGCCTCGTCGGCGAGTCCGGCTGCGGCAAGTCCACCACCGGCCGCGCCATCGTCCAGGTGGAGCGGGCGACCTCGGGCAAGATCCGCTTCGGCGACACCGAGCTGACCGCGGTCAGCCGGGGCGACCTGCGCACGCTGCGGACGCAGGTGCAGATGATCTTCCAGGATCCCATTTCGTCGCTCAACCCCCGGCGGCGGGTGAACGACATCGTGGCCGAGCCCCTCAACATCTGGAAGATCGGCACCAAGGAGGAACGTCGGGAGAGCGCCAATGCGATGCTCGACCAGGTCGGCATCGACCCCTTCCTGCTCGGCGGCCGCCGACCCCGCGAGTTCTCCGGAGGGCAGTGCCAGCGCATAAGCATCGCCCGCGCTCTGGTGCTCAAGCCGAAGCTGCTCGTGTGCGACGAGATCGTGTCCGCCCTCGACGTCTCGGTGCAGGCCCAGATCCTCAACCTGCTCGAGGACCTGAAGCAGGAGTACAACCTGACCATCCTCTTCATCGCGCACGACCTGGCCGTGGTGAAGAACGTCAGCGACCGGGTGGCCGTCATGTACCTGGGCCGCCTGTGCGAAATCGCCTCCTCCGACGTGCTCTACGAGACGCCGGCCCATCACTACACGGCGGCGCTGCTGGCCTCGGCGGTGGAGCCCGACCCGGAGGCGTCCCGGTCGTCGGCCGCGCTGTTCGGCGAGCCGCCCAGCCCGATCAACCCGCCGTCGGGGTGCCGCTTCCGGACCCGGTGCCCGCGGGCGGAGCCCCGCTGCGCCGAGGAGGTCCCCGAGATGCGGGAGATCGCGCCCGGCCACCAGGTGGCCTGCCACTTCCCCATCGGGAGTTGAGCGCCCACCCGGGGCGCCGAGCCGCGCGCCCGAGACGCCGTCTGGCCGCTGCGCTGGTCGCCCTCGTCCTCGCGCCCGGCACCCTCGTCCTCGCCGTGCCGGCCGGTTCGGGCAGCGCGGACGCCGGGGCGGTCCCACCCAACTCGGTCCGTGCCTTCGGTGCGGCCTCGCTCGGCGACCTCGCGGCCGCCTCCCCGAACGAGCCCGTCGTCGGTATGGCGACGACGGCCGGCGGCGGCGGCTACTGGCTCGTGGCCTCCGACGGCGGGGTCTTCGCCTACGGGGACGCCACCTTCCACGGGTCCACCGGAGACCTCGTGCTGGCCCAGCCCATCGTCGGTATGGCCGGGGACCCGGCGACGGGGGGGTACTGGCTCGTCGCGTCCGACGGCGGGGTGTTCGCCTTTGACGCCCCGTTCGACGGCTCCGAGGGCGGTCAGCCACTGGCCCAGCCGATCGTCGGGATGGCGGCGATGCCCGACGGCGGCGGGTACTGGCTCGTGGCCCGCGACGGCGGCGTGTTCAGCTTCGGCGACGCCGCCTTCCACGGCTCCGAGGGCGGCCAGCCGTTGAACGCGCCGGTGGTCGGCATGGCGGCGACCAGCGACGGCGGCGGGTACTGGCTCGCCGCGAGCGACGGGGGGATCTTCAACTTCGGCGATGCTGCGTTCCACGGCTCCGAGGGCGGCCAGCCGTTGAACGCGCCGGTGGTCGGCATGGCGGCGACCGGTGACGGCGGCGGGTACTGGCTCGCCGCGCGCGACGGCGGGATCTTCAACTTCGGCGACGCGCCCTTCGACGGCTCGGCGCTCAGCGCCCCGGGCGTGCCGGCGGTCGGCATCGGTGGCGCGGGCGCCGGTGCGGGGTACCGGGTCGCGTACGGCAATGCGCCGTCGCCCTTCGGCCCGGCCGTGACCGGGTACCTGGCGCAACGGGCCGACGACGTGACCATGGCGGTCTACGACGCCAACACCGGCGCCACCTGGGACCTGCACCCGGGTCAGGTCCAGGTCACCGCGAGCATCGTGAAGGTGGACGTCATGGCGGCGGCGCTGGCCGCCGACCAGAGCTCCGGCGGTATTCCGCCCCAGCAGGCCGCGCTCATGGCCCCGATGATCGAGGTCAGCGACAACAACGCCGCCACCGCCATGTGGAGCATCATCGGCGGTGCGGCCGGCCTCGGCGCCTTCGACCGCGTGCTCGGGCTGCAGTCGACCACGCCGTACCCGGGTCCGATCACGGCGACCAACCTCGGATGGGCCTACACCACGACCAGTGCCGACGACATGGTGAGGGTCGTGAGCACCTTCGCCTTCCCCAACGCGATCCTGTCCGACCCGTATCGCGCCTACGGCCTCTCCCTCATGCACAGCGTGGAGGCCAGCCAGGTCTGGGGCGTCCCGACGGGCGCACCAGCAGGCAGCGTCGCCGTGAAGACCGGCTTCATCACCCCGGCGCCGGGTGATGCCCAGGTGAACAGCATCGGCTACGTCTCGGGGGCCGGGCGGAACTACGTGTTCGCCATCCTGACGGACGGCAACCCGAGCGAGGTGTACGGCGAGAGCACCATCAACACCCTGTCGTCGCTCGTCTTCGACGCGCTCGCCCCGGGCTGATGGCCCTGCCGCCGACGCGTGACGGCCGGCCGCTGGTCCCCCGCACCGCAGTGTGGAGCGACCCGGGGGTGGAGTGGTCCTCCTGCGGTCTCGTCGTGGCCAACGGGGTCTGGGACAACAGCCACCACACGGCTACCTTCTTCGACTGGCTGGGACGCCTCACCTCGGACGGCGTGCCGGTGGTGAACTCCCCCGCCACCCTGCGCTCGAACATCGACAAGCGCTACCCGCGCGACCTGGAGAGGGCGGGCGTCCCGACTGTGCCGACGCTCTGGGTGGAGCCGGACGAGGGCCCGCTCCATCCGCCAGCCCTCGACCTCCCCACGCGCGAAGTCGTCGTCAAGCCCTCCGTCTCGCGCGGTGGCGGCGGCCGAAGCCCTGCTCGGCCCGACCACCTACGCGCGGGTTGACATCGTGGAACGGACGGACGGCGAGCCCGCGTTGCTCGAGCTCGAGCTACTCGACCCCGTCCTCTTCTTCGTCCACCATCCGGCCGGGTCGTCGCGCTTCGCCAACGTCCTACGCGATCACCTGACCAACCGGTGAAGCGACCGCGCCGCCGATCGGGTCGTGCCGGTCAGCCCTCGGACGGTGTGTCGTCGGGGGCTGCGGCGGGTGCCGCCTCCTCCGTGACCTCGGCAACCGGCTCGGCGGCCTCGGGAACAGCGGCCTCAGGAACGGCAACCTCACCGGCCTCGGCAGCCTCACCCTCGGCCGGCTTCTCGCCCTCGGGCACGACCACCGGGGTGCCGATCTCCTCGGCGAAGTCGGCCCAGGCCGCCTGCGCCTCGGTCTCGGGGGTGAACTCGCCCTCGGCGTAGTCGAAGCCGATGTAGTTGCCCTCCTCGTCGTAGGCGTGCTCACCGAAGGCCTCGCGGTACTCCTCGGAGACCTCGCCACCCTCGGCCGCCTGCTTGATGGAGAGGGAGATGCGGCGGCGCTGCAGGTCGATGTCGATGATCTTGACCCACAGCTCCTCGCCGGGGGTGACGACCTGCTCGGGCAGGTCGACGTGGTGCACCGCCATCTCCGAGATGTGGACCAGGCCCTCGATCCCGTCGCCCACCTGGACGAAGGCGCCGAAGGGCACCAGCTTGGTGATGCGGCCGTAGACGAGCTGGCCCACGGCGTGACTGTCGGCGAACTCCTGCCACGGGTCGGACTGGGTGGCCTTCAGCGAGAGGCTGATGCGCTCCTTGTCGAGATCCACGTCGAGCACCTCGACCTCGATCTCGTCGCCCACCGACACGACCGACGACGGGTGGTCGACGTGCTTCCAGCTGAGCTCGGAGACGTGGACGAGGCCGTCCATGCCGCCGAGGTCCACGAAAGCACCGAAGTTGACCACCGAGGAGACGACGCCCTTGCGGCGCTCCCCCGGCTTGAGGTTCGCCAGGAAGTCGCCCCGTTGCTCCTTCTGGGCCTCCTCGAGCCAGGCCCGGCGGGAGAGGACGACGTTGTTCCGGTTGCGGTCGAGCTCGATGATCTTGGCCTCGATGACCTTGCCCACGTACGGCTGCAGCTCGCGCACACGGCGCAGCTCGACGAGCGACGCCGGCAGGAAGCCGCGCAGCCCGATGTCGACGATGAGCCCGCCCTTCACGACCTCGATGACCGGGCCGGAGACCATTTCGCCGTTGTTCTTCTTCTCTTCGATCGTCGTCCAGGCCCGCTCGTACTGCGCCCGCTTCTTGGACAGGACGAGCCGCCCCTCCTTGTCCTCCTTCTGGAGGACGAGAGCCTCGACGTGGTCGCCCAGCGAGACGATCTCCTCAGGGTCCACGTCGTTGCGGATGGAGAGCTCCCGGGCGGGGATGACACCCTCGGACTTGAAGCCGATGTCGAGCAGGACCTCGTCGCGGTCGATCTTTACGACCGTTCCCTCGATCACGTCGCCGTCGTCGAACTCAATGATGGAGTCACCCATCGCCTGCTCGAGATCGGCGTCCGCCAGGTCGTCGTCGACGATGGTGCGGGGGGTGTAATTGCCCTCGGCGTCGAAGCTGCCCATCGCTTCGGGGGAGAGGAGGGAGGTACGTGCTGCGTCAGCCATGGTGAAGCTCCTTGCGGCGGTTGCGAGGTGCAGCCGCAGGACCGCGCCGGGGTCGGTTCTCGATGGATACGGGTTGCGCCGCCGCCGGTGCCGGCGGGCAAGGGGGTACAGCGTACCAGCTGCTCAGGAGGGCTCTCCCCGCAGCATCATCCCTTCGCGGCAGCCCAGCTCGCTCCCGTCGCCACGGAGATGGTGAGGGGGACCTTGAGGTCCGCCGCCCCGGTGAGGGCGGACTCGGTGAGGCGGCGCACCTCGTCCTCCTCGCCCGCCGGAACCTCGACGATCACCTCGTCGTGGACCTGGAGCACCAGGCGGCTCGACCGCTTCTTCTCCTCGAGGTCGCGGTCGAGCCGGACCAGGGCCAACTTGAAGATGTCGGCCGCCAGGCCCTGGATTCCGGCGTTCATGGCCTGGCGCTCGGCCGCCTGACGCAGCCGGTAATTCGCGGCGTGCAGGTCGGGCAGGGGCCGCACCCGGCCGAACTGGGTGCGGGTCGCGCCGCGGATCTTGGCCTCGGTCACCGTCTGGTCCATGTACTGCTTCACGAGCGGGAAGGCGCCGAAGTAGCTCTCCATGATGGCGGCCGCCTCCTCCACCGGCACGCCCAGGCGCTGGCTCAGCCCGTAGGCCTCCATGCCGTAGGCGAGGCCGTAGGAGACCATCTTGGCGAACTCGCGCTGGGTGTGCGTGACGTCGGCGGGGGTGATCCCGTAGACCGCGGCGGCCACGGTCCGGTGCACGTCCGACCCGCTCGTCAGCGCGTCGATCAGCCCCGGGTCCTCGGAGAGGTGCGCGATGCAGCGGAGCTCCACCTGGTCGTAGTCGGCCACCAGGAAGGTGGAGCCCTCGGCCGGTACGAAGGCCCGCCGGAACTGCTTGCCGAGCTCGGTGCGCACCGGGATGTTGTGCAGGTTGGGGCGGTCCGACGAGATGCGCCCGGTCCGGGCCACCGTCTGGCCGAACGACGCGTGGATCCGGCCGTCCGCCTGCACCTCGGCCAGGAGGCTCTCCCCGTAGGTCGAGCGCAGCTTCTCCACCTCGCGGTAGGACAGCAGCGCCTCGATGATCGGGTGCTCGCCGCGCAGGCTCTCCAATGTCTGGGCGTCGGTCGAGAAGCCGGTCTTGGTCTTCTTGCCCGGGGTCAGCCCGATCTCGTCGTAGAGCACGGTGCGCAGCTGCGGCGTCGAGTTCACGTTGAACTCGTGGCCGGCCAGCTCCTGCACCTCGGCCTGGAGCGTGGCCGCCGAGGCCTTGAGCGAGTCAGTGATCGTCTGGAGCTCGGCCCGGTCGACGCCGATGCCGGCCACCTCCATCTTGGCCAGGACCCGCACGAGGGGCGTCTCGATCTCGTCGTGCAGCATGACCATGTCCTCGGATTCGAGGCGCTGCCGGAAGCCGGTTGCCATGCCCACCGTGTCACAGGCCTCGCCAGCCGCCTCCCGCGCGATGTCCAGGGTCTCGGTGCCGGGCTCGGTGATGTCGAGGGTCAGCTGGCCGGTCTGCTCTCGCAGCTGCGCCAGCTCGTACTCGCCCGTCGACGCATCGAGCAGGTACGCCGCCACGCCGGTGTCCATCTCGAGCCCCGTCAGGTCGATGCCCAGCGGGAGCAGCGCCCGCATGGCCTCCTTGACGTGGTGGCCGACGAAGGGGCGGGCGAGGACCGCGTTCAGCTTCTTGGCCACCGAGGCGGCGCCGAGCAGGTCGCCGGGCACCATGACCGCGAGGCCGGCCTCCTCGCCCTCGGTCGCCACAAGGGCGAGCCCGACGAGGTCGCTGCGGCCCGGCATGCCGTTCCAGCGGGCGGCCATGGCCAGGGGACCGCGGCCGAGCTCGTTCAGAAACCTGGTGACCTCCGACGCGGACGTGGGCAGCGCGACGTCGCGCAGCTCCAGAGCGGGTGCCGCCAGGAGGGCCTGGGCCCCCGCCGGGGCGGCGGCCGCACCCACAGCACCCTTCGCCGGGGCAGGGCCGGCGCTGCCCGGCGCGGGCTCACCGAGCGCGCCGCCGTCAAGGAGCTCCTCCAAGCGCTGCCAGACCGTCCTCATTTCGTAGCGGTCGAAGGCGGCCTCGGCCGTGGCACGGTCCCACCCGCCCAGCTCCAGGTGGGCCACGTCGACGCCCAAGGGCACGTCGCGCACGAGAGGGATGATGCGCGCGTTCGAGCGCGCCAGCTCCTCGTTGGCGGCCAGGTTCTCCCGCAGCTTGGGCGTCAGCTCGGGGAGGTGTCCGAAGATCCCGTCGAGGTCGCCGTAGTTCGTGAGGAGCTTGGCGGCGGTCTTCTCCCCCACCCCGGGCACGCCGGGCAGGTTGTCCGACGGGTCGCCCCGGAGCGAGGCCAGGAGTACGTACTGGGAGGGCGGCACGCCGCAGCGTTCGAAGATGCCCGCCTCGTCGTAGAGGGCGTAGTCGCTCACGCCACGCTTGTTGTAGAGCACCCGGACGTACGGGTCGTCAACGAGCTGGAAGCTGTCCCGGTCGCCGGTCACGATCACGACCTCGCAGGCGCGCGCCGCCGCCTCCGTGGCCAGGGTGGCGATGACGTCGTCCGCCTCGAACCCGGCCGCCTCCACGACGGGAATGGCGAGGGCGTCCATGACCTCGCGGATCATGTCGAACTGCGGCGGCAGCAGGTGCGGCGTTTCGGCCCGGCCGGCCTTGTAGTCCGCCAGCATCTCGTCGCGGAACGTCTCACCGGGGTGGTCGAAGGCCACCGCGAGGGCCGACGGGCGCTGCTCCCGGATGAGGTACACCAGCATGGACGTGAACCCGTGCACCGCGTTGGTCACGACGCCGGTCGACGTGGCCAACGTGTCGGGCAGCGCGAAGTAGGCCCGGAACGCGAGGGACATGCCGTCGAGCAGCAGCAGCGGGCCCGATCGCTCCTGGCGTGTCGCCATTACTCCGACACTACGGGCTGAGTGTGCCGTCGACGACCTGCTGCGCCACGCCACGCATGCGCGCCCGCGTCTGCATGGCCGTGCGCTGGATGAAGCTGAAGGCCTCCGTCTCGGGGAGGTCGTCGCGGTCCATCAGGATCTGCTTGGCCTCGTCGACCAGCCGGCGGGTGGCGATCTTGTCCTCCGCTCCGTCGGCGGAGTGCTCGGCCTCGATGGCCCACTCCTGGCGCGCCTTGGCGAGGACGTCGGCGATCGCCGGCAGCAGCTCCCGGGACTGGAACGGCTTGATCAAGTAGGCGGACACTCCCGAGTCCCTGGCCTCCTCAATGAGATCGCGCTGGCTGAAGGCCGTCAGCAGCAGCACGACCACCTGGTGGCGGGACGTGATCTCGCGGGCGGCCCGCAGGCCGTCCATGCCGGGCATCTTGACGTCGAGGATGGCCAGGTCGGGCTTGTGCTCCTCGACCAGCTTCACCGCCTCGTCCCCGCGGCCCGTCTCGCCCACCACCTCGTAGCCGGCCGACAGCAGGATCTCCTTGAGGTCGAGGCGCACGATGGCCTCGTCCTCGGCGATGACCACGCGGGCCAGTGTCGACGCGCTCCCGCGTCCGTCCGTCATGCCATCCCCCTCGGTGTCCTCACTGCGCGGTCCTCACTGCGTGCCCGAGGCCACGTGACCCAGGAGCTCGTCCTGCCGTTGCTCCAGGTCGACCACGGTGCGGAGCAGCGCCTCGCGGGCCCGCACCATGGCGTCGGCGTGGCGCGCCGCCTCGTTGTGCTCGCGGGTGGCGAGCGGCGTCTCCGAAACGAGGGAGCGCACCCGGGCCTCGTCGGCCTCCTCCCGGACGACCGCCAGCTGCTCGTCGAGTACGGCCAGCTCCTCCCGCGCCCGGATGAGCCGGGCGTGGACGTCTCTGATCCGCCGTTCCAGCAGGGCACGATGCATGGCGCGTCAAGTGTACGTGGAAGGGAACCAGCGACGCCGCGCATCGAGCCTCCCCAGGACCGTGTCGTCGGGCCGGTTCCCGACACCGGGGACGTCCGGCACATGCACCCACCCGCCCACCACGGCGGGATATCCACAGGGGTCGACCGAGAGATACTCCGCCGGGTCGCCGAGGTCGCTGACCAGGCCCGTCGCCTCCTGGCTCAGCCGGGCCGCCAGGGCCAGGTTCGAGGCGCGGCCGAGCCCCGCCTCGAAGAAGCCGCCGATGAAGACGGGCACGCCGGCCGCGGCGCACGCGCCGTGCGCGGCCCAGGTGGCCCGCGCACCCCCGAGACGGGCGGGCTTGAGGCAGGCCATGGCGCACGACCCGTTGCGGAGCGCGTCGCGCACGCGCCGTGACGTGGAGAGCGACTCGTCGAGGCAGATCGGCACTGGGAGGACGCGGGCGAGCTGCGCGTGCGCAACGAGGTCAGCCGGCGGGAGCGGCTGCTCAATGCAGAGGACGTCGAAGTCGGCCAGGCGGCTCAGGACCGCGACGTCGTCCTCCCCGCCGTGGAAGGACCCGTTGGCGTCGACCTGGAGCACGAGGTGCGGGTGATCCCCCCGCACGGCGCGCACCGGCTCGAGCTCCCACCCGGGCTCGATCTTGAGGCGCACCCGCGCCGCGCCGGCGTGCACCGCGGCAGCGACCTCCTCGCGCAGCGCGCCCACGTCATGGTCGGCCGGTATGCCGACGACCGCGCCCACGGGCATCGTCTCGAACCCCGGGCCCGTCCCGAGGGCCTCGGCCATGGAGCGGCCCTCGGCGCGCAGCTCGGCGTCCCAGACCGCCATCTCGAAGGTGGCGGCGAGCATCCGGTCGACGGCGGAGCTCCCGAAGAGCTGGGGGACCTCCGCCCCGGTGGGGAGGTGCCCTCCCCTCGACCGGGTGGCGCCGTCCAGGCGCGCCACCCCGCGGTCGGCCGCCGCCTTCTCGACCTCGTTCAGAGCGGGGTCGACCGAGGTCCCCCGGTCGAGGGCGGCGCACTCGCCCCAGCCCTCGCCCTCGTCGGCCACCACGCGCACGAAGAGCAGCGGGCGGGTGCGGTGCACGCCGGCGGCGGTGCCGATGTCATTGCGGAAGGGGAGGTCGACCCGGACCAGCTCCACGCCGACGAGCCTCATGGTGTTGGCGCTCCCACCCCTTCACCGTAGATCGCAGCTTGTACGATCTGGCGTTCCCGCCCGGATGGCGGAATGGCAGACGCGGCGGCCTCAAAAGCCGCTGTCCGAAAGGGCGTGCGGGTTCGAGTCCCGCTCCGGGCACGGC
>JBEKVF010000049.1:0-10365 GCA_049514295.1 Acidimicrobiales bacterium | reverse complement strand
CGACGGCGGGCCCAGTGGGCCGGCGGCGGGTACAGGGGAGGCCGCGCTCGACACCGAGCTGACCGCCGTCAACGCGCCCTCCGCCTCCATCGTCGTCTACGAGGCGCCGAACGACAACGACGCCCAGGCCTTCGACCTCTTCGACCGCATCGCGAGCGACGACGCCGCCCAGGTCGTCACGACGAGCTGGGGAAACTGCGAGTACGACATCCCCTCGGCGGACCTGCAGACGGAGCACGGGATCTTCGCCCGCATGGCGTTGCAGGGTCAGACCATGATCGCCGCATCGGGCGACGCGGGCTCGGAGGACTGCTACCCGTCGGACGGGACGACCAGGCTGGCAGTGGACGACCCCGGCTCCCAGCCCGACGTCGTCAGCGCCGGCGGCACCATGATGACCAGCGGGTCCGCGTCCGCGCAGGCGGTGTGGAACGACTGCTACTCGGCCGGCGTCAACATCCCGTCGTGCGCCAGCTCCAACCGGGGTGCGGGCGGTGGCGGCTACTCCTCGGTGTGGCCGCGCAACCCGAACCAGCCCCCGGCCGGCGGCAGCGGCCCGGACTACGACCCGTGCAACAACTCGGCCGGGTGCCGCTCGGTGCCCGACATCTCCTACCCGTCCGACCCGTCGGCCGGTGGCGTGGTCGCCTACTTCGACGGGGCCTGGTCCGGCTTCGGAGGCACCAGCGTCGCCGCGCCGACCAACGCGGGCCTCTTCGCCGACACCAACCAGGGCTGTTTCAACAGGCTCGGGAGGGTCGGACCCGCCCTGTACGCCGCGGCCGACGACAGCAGCTCGGACTTCACCGACATCACGTCGGGGAACAACGACTTCACGGACACCAACGGCCGCGAGTTCGCGGCCACCCCGGGCTACGACGCGGCGAGCGGGCTGGGGTCACCGGTCGACCAGAACCTGTCCCTCGCGCTGCAGGGCGCGGACGGATGCCCCTCGGTGGCGTCGGTGAGCCCCAACACGGGCCCGACCAGTGGCGGCGGCGCCATCACGATCGACGGGGACGGGTTCGCCAACGCCACGTCGGTCACGTTCGGCTCGGTCGGCGCCGGCCAGATCCTCTCGCAGTCCGAGAACTCCATCACGGTCGTCCCTCCGAACGCCCACGGGCCCACCTGCGTCGACGTCACCGTTGCGAATTCGCAGGGCATCTCGGCCACCTCCTCCGCCGACCAGTACGGCTACGCCGGTGACCTCAATTGCGGCCAGGGCTACCGCTTCGTCGCGTCCGACGGCGGGATCTTCGACTACGGCGACGCCGGGTTCTGGGGCAGCACCGGCAGCATCCACCTCAACGCCCCGGTGGTGGGCATGGCGGTCACGTCGAGCACCGACGGCTACTGGATGGTGGCCTCCGACGGCGGCATCTTCAACTACGGCGATGCGCAGTTCTACGGATCGATGGGCGGGAAGCACCTCAACAAACCGATCGTCGGCATGGCATCGACACCCAACGGAGGCGGCTACTGGCTGGTGGCCTCCGACGGCGGCGTCTTCAATTTCGGCAACGCGCCGTTCTACGGGTCGGCGGGCAGCATGCACCTCAACAAAGCGATCGTGGGCATGGCGGCCACCCCCGACGGGGCCGGCTACTGGCTGGTGGCGGCCGACGGCGGGATCTTCACCTACGGCGACGCGCTCTTCCACGGCTCGACCGGCTCGCTGGTCCTGAACTCGCCCGTCGTGGGCATGGCGGCCGCGCCCGACGGCGGCGGTTACTGGCTGGTGGCCTCCGACGGGGGGATCTTCGACTACGGGACGGCCGGCTTCTTCGGCTCCGCCGGCTCCCTCCGCCTCAACAAGCCCGTCGTGGGCATGACGGCCACCCCCGACGGGGCCGGCTACTGGCTGGTGGCGGCCGACGGCGGGATCTTCACCTACGGCGACGCGGGGTTCTACGGGTCGGCCGGCGGCATGGCGCTGAACAAGCCCATCGTCGGGATGTCGTCGGCCTGAGTCCCGCCGGACCCGGGCCTTTTCGGACCTGGGGCGGGCTCCGAAGCCGTTTTTGCCCCCGGTAAGCTGGTGCGATGGACGCCAACGGACTCAGGGCGGCCTTCACGCGCTTCTTCGCCGACCGGGGGCACACGGTGGTCCCGTCGGCCAGCCTCATCCCGCACGACCCCTCGGTCCTCTTCACGATCGCGGGCATGGTGCCCTTCAAGCCCTACTTCCTGGGCGAGGAGCCGGCCCCGTGGCCCCGCGCCACCTCCATCCAGAAGTGCTTCCGCACCCCCGACATCGACATCATCGGCACCGACACCTACCACTGCACCTTCTTCGAGATGCTGGGCAACTTCAGTTTCGGGGACTACTTCAAAGACGAGGCCATCCCGATGGCCTGGGAGCTCCTCACCGAGGTCTTCGGCCTCGACGGCGATCGCTTCTGGGTGACCGTCCACGAGGGCGACGACGAGGCCGAGCAGCTGTGGATCGACAAGGTCGGGGTGCGGCCCGAGCGGATTCAGCGCATGGGCGACGAGGACAACTTCTGGGCCATGGGCGACACGGGACCGTGCGGACCGGACTCGGAGATCTTCTTCGACAAGGGGGAGTCGTACGGGCACGACGGCGGCCCCAAGCACGGCGGCGACCAGCGCTTCGTCGAGATCTGGAACCTCGTCTTCATGCAGTTCAACCGTGACGCCAAGGGTGTGCTCACGGAGCTGCCGCGCAAGAACATCGACACCGGGGCCGGCCTGGAGCGCATCCTGCCCATCATCGAGGGCCTCGATTCCATTTTCGACACCGACCTCTTCCTGCCGATCATCGACGCGGCGGCCTCCGTCCTGGGGACCTCCTACGGGGCTGATCCGCGCACCGACGTCGCCTTGCGCGTGCTGGCCGACCACGGGCGCGCCATCTCCATGCTCGTGGCCGACGGCGTCCTGCCCGCCAACGAGGGCCGCGGCTACGTGCTGCGCCGCGTGGTGCGCCGCGCCGTGATGGCGGCCCGGCGCCAGGGGGTCGACAAGCCGATCGGCCCGACACTGGTGCAGGCGGCCACCGAGGTGTTGGGCGAGGCCTACCCCGCGCTGGTGGCCCAGCACGACCTCATCGTCAACGTCGTCGCGCGTGAAGAAGCCGGGTTCGACCGCACCCTGCGCTCGGGGTTGAGCCGGTTGGAAGAGGCGTTGGCCACCGGGACGAAGGTGCTGGGCGGCGACGTGGCCTTCACCCTGCACGACACCCACGGCTTCCCGGTCGAGCTGACCGAGGAGCTGGCCCGCGACGCGGGGGTGGAGGTCGATCGGGCGGGCTTCGACGCCGCCATGGCCGAGCAGCGGGAGCGGGCCCGGTCGGCGGCCAAGGCGTCCCGCGCGGGCGACGAGGAGGCGTACCGGGCGCTGCTCGATGCCGAGGGGCCGACGTCGTTCATCGGGCGGGGCCTGGAGAACTACGAGGTGCCGGCGCGTGTGATCGCCGTGCTCGAGGCGGCCGAGGGCGACGAGGGCGACGAGGGCCCGGTCGTCGAGGTGTTCCTGGACCGGACGCCCTTCTATGCCGAGAGCGGCGGTCAGGTCGGCGACACCGGCACCATCGTCACCGAGACGGGCATCGCCGACGTCGACGACACCGTGTTCGCGGTGCCGGGGCTGGTGGCGCACAAGGCGCGGCTGAGTGGCGAGGTGCGGGCGGGACAGGACGCGCTGGCCACGATCGACGTCGAGCGCCGGGAGGCCATCCGGCGCAACCACACCGCGACGCACCTGCTGCACTCCGCGCTCCGATCGGTGCTGGGCGACCACGTGCGCCAGCAGGGGTCACTGGTGTCGCCGGAGTACCTGCGCTTCGACTTCTCGCATCACGGACAGCCGACCCCCGACGAGCTCGACGAGGTGTTCGCGCTGGCCAACGACGCCGTGCTGACCGACGTGACGGTGGAGACGACCGAGACCTCGCGTGAGGAAGCAGGGAAGATGGGTGCCATCGCGTTCTTCGGCGACAAGTACGGCTCGTCCGTGCGTGTGGTGCAGGCGGGATCGTCGTCGCTCGAGTTCTGCGGCGGCACCCACGTCGACTCGCTGGGGCAGATCGGCCCGATCGCGCTGGTGTCGGAGGGCTCCATCGGCTCGAACACCCGGCGGATCTTTGCGCTGACCGGTCACGCGTCGCTGGAGCGGGCCCTCGGGCGGGAGCGGCTGGTGCACTCCGCGGCCGAGCTGCTGCGGACCGAGCCCGACGAACTGCTGGCGGCCATCGGCCGGGTGGTCGAGCGCCAGCGTGAGGCCGAGAAGGAGCTGTCGCGGTTGCGGCAGCAGTCGAGCGAGGCGGAGGCCCGGACGCTGGCGGAGCAGGCGGTGGCCGGCAGCGGTGTGGTCGTGGCCCGGCGGGACAACGTGGAGCCCGACGCGCTGCGGAACCTGGCGCAGGCGGTCCTGCGCCATGACGGGGTGCGCGCCGTCGTGCTCGGCGGGTCTCCCGACGGGGCGAAGGTGGCGATCGCGGCGGCGACCGGCGGGTCGCCCGATGCCACCCAGCTCGTGCGCACGCTGGGCCCGATGGTGGGCGGCGGGGGCGGGGGCTCGCCCGAGGTGGCGCTGGCGGGGGGCAAGGACCCCTCGCAGATTGAGGCGGCGTTGGCCGAGGCGCAGCGGCTTCTGTCCGCGTGAGCGATGACGGGGGCGGCACCGCTCACGGTTCGGGCCGCGGCCGCGGCCGCGGTCGTGGTCGGGTGGCGGCGCTCGACCTGGGGGCCAGGCGCATCGGTGTGGCGTTCAGCGACAGCGGGCGCAGCATCGCGAGCCCGTGGGGGACGATCGAGCGCAGCGGTGACCCGGCGCGCGACCGGTCGGCCGTGGTCCATGCCGTGCGCGAGGTGGAGGCGTCCACGCTCGTCGTCGGCCTCCCGCTGAGCCTCTCGGGCGAGGTCGGCCCGGCGGCCAAGGCGGCGCTCGAGGAGGTCTCGGAGCTGCGCGCGCTCCTCGAGCCCCTCGGAATCTCGGTCGAGACGGTGGACGAGCGCTTCACCACCGTGGAGGCCCAGCGCTCCCTGCGAGCGGCCGGCCGCACGGGGAAGGCGGCGCGCAAGGTGATCGACAGCGCAGCGGCGATGGTGCTGCTGCAGGCCTGGCTGGATCACGGGTGAGCGGGCCCGATGACACCGACGGCGAGGAGCTGCCCTGGCCGCAACCGGAGCCGCCGCCGGACGTGCCCGGCGCCGAGTGGGCCGAGGATACTGACACGGGCGAGGCCGAAGACGGGGCGCCGACCCGAACGGAACGCAGGGCGGCCCGCTCGGCGCGGGTCCGGCGTCGCCGGCGCGTGGTGGCCGCAGTCGGCGGGGCACTGCTCGTCATCGTCCTGGCGTTCACACTCTGGTACGAGCTGGAGTCGCATGCCCTCGGTCCGGAGGGACCGCAGGTGGTGGTCACGGTCCACGAGGGCGAGTCGACGGACGCCATCGTCGGCTCGCTGAGCCAGCAGCACGTGATCAGTAGCTCGTTCGCCTTCCGGATCTCGGACTTCTTCCACGGCGCGCCCACCGTCCTCCCCGGGAGCTACGCCCTGCACGAGAACCAGACCTTCTCGGAGGTGCGGGCCATCCTGGACGCGGGTCCCAACATCTACCCGGTCGACGTGCGCCCCGGGTTCACGCTCTCCGAGGTGGCCGCGCAGGTGGACAGCCTGCCCGGCCACGCCGAGGGTGGGTTCGCGTCGGCGGCCGGGAGCGGGGCGGTGCACTCGGTCTTCTCGCCGCCGGGATCCAACGACCTCGAAGGGATGCTGGGGACCGGGTCCTACCTGATCCTCCCGGGGGAGAGCGACGTCACCATCGTGCGCGACATGGTGCAGCGCTTCGACCACGACTCCGAATCGGCGGGGCTGAGCACGGCATCGGCGGCGGCGCTCGGCCTCACCCCGTACCAGCTGATCACGGCGGCCTCGGTGGTGGAGAAGGAGGGCTACATCCCGGTCAACATGCCCGACGTGGCACGCGTGATCTACAACCGCCTGGCCCAGGACATGCCCCTGCAGATGGACTCGACCGTCCTGTACGCGCTCGGCCAGGACGGCGGGCCGGTGACGTCGCAGGACCTCAAGATCGCGTCGCCCTACAACACGTACCTGAACAAGGGCCTGCCGCCCACGCCCATCTGCATGCCGTCGGCGGACGCGATGGACGCCGCGCTGCATCCGCCGCCCGGGGCCTGGCTGTACTTCGTCCTGGTCGACAAGAACGGGACCATGGCCTTCTCCGACACCTACGCCGAGCAGCAGGCGAACGAGCAGCTGGCGAAATCACGTGGGCTCCCCTGAGCCGGGCCCTCCCGTGACGATGGACCGCGCCCGGCTGGAGGCCGGCGCCGGCGTCACGATCGTCGGCGTCATCGGGAGCCCGGTCGCGCACTCCCTCTCGCCCGTCCTGCACAACGCCGCCTTCGCCGCGCTCGGGCTGGCCGACGGCTGGCGTTCCTTCGCGTTCGAGATCGCGCCGGGCCAGGCGGCCGGAGCGCTCGAGGCGATGCGGCGGGCCGACATCACCGGGTTGTCGGTGACCATGCCGCACAAGGCGGACGTGGCGGTGCTCGTCGACGAGTGCAGCGACGTGGCGCGCCGGTTGGGCGCCGTGAACTGCGTCGTCAACCGGGACGGCTCCCTGTTCGGGACCAACACCGACGGGGAGGGGTTCGTGTCGTCGCTGGCCCGCGGTGCGGCGTTCGCCCCGGAGGGTCGCCGCTGCGTCGTCGTGGGCGCCGGTGGCGCGGCCCGGGCCGTCGTGCTGGCCTTGGCGGTCGGCGGGGCAGCCCGGGTGGCGGTCGTGAACCGGACCCCCGAGCGGGCCTACGAGGCGGCCGACCTGGCCGGTCCGGTGGGCTCGGTCGTCCCGCTGACCGAGGGATCCATCGCCGAGGCCGTGGTGGAGGCCGACCTGGTCGTCAACGCGACGCCGGTGGGGATGGCAGGCGTGGCCGCCCCATCAGGGGGCCCGGGGGTCTGGCTCGTCCCCCCGGACCTGCTCGGTCCCGGCCAGGTGGCGGCAGACCTGGTTTACGCGCCCCGCCCGACCCCCTGGCTCGCTGAGGCGGCGGCCAGCGGCGCGACGGCGCTCGATGGCCTCGGGATGCTCGTGCACCAGGCGGCGGCGCAGCTCGTGCTGTGGACCGGTGTGGAGCCTCCGGTGGAGGCCATGTGGAAGGCAGCCGAGGCGGCCAGCCCCAAAGAGGACTGAACGGGGGGATGGCTCAGTGCGGTGCGGCCGGCGGCGTGACGTCGGCCGGCCAGAGGTGCGCCTGCGCCAGTGCGGTGACCGCCTGCTCGCGCAGGGCCCGGGTCAGCGCGTCGCGTTGGGACGGGACCGTGAGGAGGGTCACCCGCATCGTGATGGTCGACGAGTCCGCGGCGAGGAGGCCGACGAGCATCGGCGGCTCGGTGCAGTGCGCGGCGAACTCGGGATCGGCGGCGACGCGGTGCGCCGCCTCCCCGATGACGCGCCGGACCGTATCGAGGTCGGCGGCGGTGGCACCGGGCAGGGTGAGGTCGACGACGGCGCGGGCCCAGCCACGTGAGAGGTTGCCGACCAGGCGGATGTCACCGTTGGGGATGATGTAGATGGTTCCGTCGACGCCGCGGAAGCGGGTCACGCGCATGGTGACGTCCTCGACGACGCCGGTGACGCCGCCGACGGTCACGGAGTCGCCGACGTTGTACTGGTCCTCCATCGTCATGAGGGCGCCCGAGAAGTAGTCGCGCACGATCTGCTGCGCCCCGAAGCCGAGCGTGGCGCCGATGATGGTCGCGCTGGCCAGCAGGGGGGTGAGGTTGATGCCGAGCATGCCGAGCACGATGGCGCCCGCCACGACGAACACGAAGAAGCGCCAGACGTTCGCCACGACGCCCGACATCGTGGTGACCCGGGCCCCCGCCCGCGGTGAGCCGGACCGCGTGGCGGCCTGGTTGGCGACCCGCTCGAGGATGCGGCGGATGACCTTGGCGCCGTATCGAGCCGCGATGAGCGCCACGACGACGACGAAGATGATGCCGAGCGGGCGGATGATGAGGTCGGTGACCGTCGACGCCGTGTCGGGGCTCACGCCGAGCTTGGTCAGGAGGTGGTACAGCCAGCCCCCGCCCTGGTCGACCTGATTGGTCGTGCCCAGGGTGCCCACCAGGGCATCGGGTGGCGCCAGGGAGGCAGAGGTCACGGCCGGTATTCTGGCCGGGAATCCGCCTTATGACCACACTCGCCCGAACACACGTTGCCTCCCGCCGCAGCGTCCCCCCGTTCGACCTCATTCTCGTCGTGGCCACGCTGATGGTCTCGGTGATCGGGGTGGTCATGGTCTACACCGCAACCCGCGGACCGCTGCTGGCTGAGGGCGACGACCCCAAGTCCTTCCTGAAGAAGCAGGGCCTCTTCGTCGTCCTCGGGATCATCACGATGCTGGTGGTGGCCGTCTTCGACTACCGGCGGCTCGAACCCCTGGCCACGCTCCTGTACTGGCTGATCGTGCTCGCGCTCGTAGGCGTGTTCGTGGTGGGGAGCAGCGCCCAGGGTGCGGCGCGCTGGTTCAGCCTCGGCCCGCTGCAGTTACAACCCTCCGAATTCGCGGTCCTCGCGCTGATCCTGGCGATCGCGTCCTATTGCGCGCGCCGCGACGAGGACGGGCTGGCCTGGCGTGACGTCTTCCGGCTGCTGATCTTGGCCGGCATCCCGATCGTGCTCGTCCTGCTGCAGCCCGACCTCGGCACGGCGATGATCATGGTGATCGTGCTCCTCGTGATGCTGGCGGTGGCGGGCCTGCCGATCAGGATCCTGGTGATGCTGCTCATCGGCACAGCGCTGGTCGCGCTCGTCGCGGTGGAGGGCGGACTGCTGCACCACTACCAGATCGCCCGGCTCACGACCTTCTTGAACCCGAACAACAAGAGCACCAACCCCTACGTGCAGTCCGCCATCTACAACCTGCAGGAGGCGAAGAACGCCATCGGGTCGGGCGGGCTGTTGGGCTCGGGGATCGGGCACGGCGCGCAGACGAATCTCGGTTACGTGCCCGAGCAGCAGACCGACTTCATCTTCACGGCAGTGGGGGAGCAGCTCGGGTTCGTCGGCGCTGTCGGGCTGCTGTCCCTGCTCGGCGTGATCGCGTGGCGGGTGTTGCACGCAGCCGTGGTGTCACGGGACATCTTCGGTCGCCTGGTGTGTGCCGGGCTGTTCGCGTTCATTGCCTTCAGCGTGTTCCAGAATGCGGGGATGACCATGGGCATCATGCCCATCACCGGGATTCCGCTCCCCTTCGTCAGCTACGGGGGGACGGCCGTGCTGGTGTTCTTCAGTGCCGTGGGCCTGGCGCTGAGCGTGGGGGCACGCAGGAGGTTCAGATGACCGACGGGGAACCGCAGGTGGAGGCGGAGCCCGGGCCCGAGGCAGAGGCCCAGGGGCCGCAGATGGCCCCGGCCCCTGCCCCGGCTGCGGCGGCGGCGCCCGAACCGGAGCCCGCACCCGCCCCGGCCATGGCGTCCTTCCGGGTCATGGACGTCGAGGACGTGTTGCTCGATCTGCCCTCGCAGTACCCCGCCGTCACGCTCGTCGAATCGGAGCCCCCGATGCGCACGCTCGTGTTCCCGGTCGGGCTGCCCGAGGGGACGGCGATCGCCCAGGCCCTGCGCCGGATGGAGGGTCGCCGGCCCATGACCCACGAGCTGTTCATGCAGGTGCTCCAGCGGGCCCGCATCGACGTCATCGCGGTGCGGCTGGTGGGCCGCGAGGAGGGGACGCTCCTGGCCGAGCTCGACCTGATGACCCCGGGTGGGCGTGAGCGGGTGGACTGCCGCCCCTCCGACGGGATCGTGCTCGCGCTGCGCATGCCGGCGCCGGCGCCGATCCTGGTCGACGAGCGGTTGCTCGAGACCTTGGGCGACCTCGATCCCCTCGACGGAGCCTGACCGGGCCCGCGAACTGCGGTGGGCAGCCGGATCTGATCAGATCGGGCCATGACCGTCATCAAGATCAACGCCATCACGGTGCCTGCCGACGCCGGCGACGAGCTGGCCCGCCGCTTTGCCGCCCGCGCCGGGGCGGTGGACAACCAGGAGGGCTTCGAGGGCTTCGAGCTGCTGCGCCCCACCGACGACCGCCGCCAGTGGCTCGTCGTCACCCGCTGGCGCGACGAGGAGTCCTTCCAGGCTTGGGTCTCCTCGCCGGCGTTCGCCCACGGCCATGCCGGCGCCGACCGCCCGTCGCCCCACGGCGGACCGGTCTCGGTGGCCTCCGAATTGTGGTCCTACGAGGTCGCCGGCGGCTCGACGGCGGGAGAGCGCGAGCTTGCATCATGCAGCCGGGGTTGTGGCCCGGAGCGCTTCGGTCGCGGGATCGAGCACCTCGGGGGGCAGCCCGCCTGACCGAC
>JBEKVF010000048.1:0-10398 GCA_049514295.1 Acidimicrobiales bacterium | reverse complement strand
CATCCAGGACGACAACGACGTGGCGACTGCGACCAACGTGACCATCTCCAACAATCATCTGTCGGGTAATGGCGCCGGCGTGTACGACCAGGGCCAATTCTGGGCCACCAACTCGACGTTCTCCGGCAATTCCTCGACGGCCGACGGTGGTGGAATCTACAACAACGACGGGTCGGAACGCCTGACCGGAGACACCTTCTCCGGCAACACAGCGGTCAGCAGCGGCGGCGCGCTCGACAACAGCAGCGGCGTGGTGTCCGTGGACAACAACACCTTCGCATCCAACAGCGTGACCAACCCCTCGAGTAATGCCGAGGGTGGTGCGATCTACACCAGCGACGAGATGGAGCTCACCGGTGACACCTTCACCAACAACTCTGCGACCTCGGCGGCCTCCGGCGATGCCTATGGCGGCGCCGTCGAGGACAGTTACGGGCTGAACAGCGTCGTCAACAGCACCTTCACCGGCAACGACGTCTCGAGCAGCGCAGCTGACAGCAGTGGCGGTGGCGCCTTCGAGGACGACAACGCGGTGTCCATCACGGGCTCGTCCTTCGCCGACAACACCGCCACCAATGGATTTGGTGGCGGCATAAACGAGGAGAGCGACGGACTGCTGCTCAGCGGTGACTCCATCACCGGCAACTCGGCGACCGGCACCGCGGCCGACCAGGGCATCGGCGGCGGACTCTACGCTGACGACATCGTCAACATGAACAACACGACCATCAGCGGCAACAGCGCAACGGTCGGGGGTGGCGGCATCGGCGAGCGCGACGGCGAGATCCTGACCAACTCGTTGATCTCGGACAACACGTCGAACCTCGGTGGAGGCATCTGGGGCGGCTGGAACATCCAGGCCACCAGCGTGGCCATCGTCGACAACATGACGACGGGTCCCGGAGACGCGGGCGGCGGTGTCTACCTGCCCGGCCTCCTCAGCGCCGGCGACAATCGCGTGGACATGATCGCCACCACCGTCGCGGGCAACGTGTCCGATACGGGCGCCGGGTTTGCCTTCGATGGCGCCAACAGTGGCGTCGGGGGCGGCACGCTGGCCAACAGCACGGTGGCCGACAACCGCACCCCCGCCGGGGCGGAGTCCGATTGTGCCTTCATCGACAACAACATCAACGACTACCCGTTGAGCTCGGCCGGGGGCAACGTGATGGGCGACTCGACGTGTGGGTTCACGACGAGCTCGGACCGGCAGGGTGCCGGCGCTCAGGGCTACAGGATGACGGCTTCGGACGGAGGCATCTTCAACTACAACGCCGGCTTCTTCGGCTCCATGGGCGGCAGGCCGCTCAACAAGCCCATCGTCGGCCTGGCCCACTCCCCGGGGAACCAGGGCTACTTCGAGGTGGCCTCCGACGGCGGCATCTTCAGCTTCGGCGACGCCGGCTTCTTCGGCTCCATGGGTGGCAAGCCCCTCAACGCGCCTGTCGTCGGTGTCGCCTCGACACCGGACGGGCAGGGCTACTTCGAGGTCGCCTCCGACGGCGGCATCTTCACCTTCGGGGACGCCGGCTTCTTCGGCTCCATGGGCGGCAAGCCCCTCAACGCGCCGATCGTCGGCATCGCCGTGACGCCTGACGGTCGGGGCTACTGGGAGGTGGCCTCCGACGGCGGCATCTTCAGCTTCGGTGACGCCGGTTACTACGGCTCCATGGGCGGCAAGCCCCTCAACAAGCCGATCGTCGGCATCGCGGCCGCGGTCGACGGCGCCGGCTATTACGAGGTGGCCTCCGACGGTGGCATCTTCAACTTCGGCTCGGCGCACTTCTTCGGCTCCGCAGGGAGCCTGCACCTGAACGCGCCGGTCGTGGGGGTCGCAGCAGCCCCGGACAACGCGGGCTACTGGACGTTCGCGTCCGACGGTGGGGTGTTCAACTACGGGACGGGCTCGCAGTTCAAGGGCTCGGCCGGATCGGTCCACCTCAACAAGCCCGTTGTCGGAGGCGCCGGAACCTGAACCGACGAATGACCACCGCATGCGGGCGCCCCGAGCGCGTGCACGCGGTGGTGGTGGTCGGTGCGGTCGGTCAGCCGACCCCGACGGGCGCGGCGCCCCTGACGCTCGTGCGGTACATCTCCCGGCGCACGCCCGAGTAGTCGTTCAACGCGTTGTGCATGGTGCACCGGTTGTCCCAGATGGCGAGCGTGCGCACCGACCAGCGCAGTCGGCAGGTGAAGTTCTCGTTGATGCTGTGCCGGTGCAGGTGGGCCAGGAGCGCGTGTGACTCCTCCCTGGTCCATCCCTCGAAGCGGGTGGTGTAGACGGGGTTGACGTACAGCGCTCGCCGCCCGGTGACCGGATGGACGGTGACGACCGGGTGGATGTGCTCCGCGTACGCCTCGGGCGACGGGGCGATCGCCATGGACGTGAGGTCCTTCACCTGGTCCAGCAGGCCGCCCGTGCCGTACGCCATGCCGGCCGAGTGGACGGCGCTGAGACCGTCGAGCGTCGCCTTGAGACCACCCGACAGCGTCTCGTAGGCCAGGTACTGGTTCGACCACACTGTGTCGCCCCCGTGGTCGGGGACGTCCCAGGCGTGTAGGAGCGTGTAGGCCGGCGGTGCCGGCAGGTAGCTGAGGTCGCTGTGCCAGGCGTTGGCGAAATTGAGGACGTCGGTCGGCTCCTTGATGACCCGGATGACATAGGGACGGTCCTCCAGCGGGTCCACGAACGGGGTCGCGTCGCGCCCGCCCAGCAGATCGGTCACCCGCTCCAGGTCGTCAAGGCTGAGCTCCTGCTCGGGCAGGAAGAGCACGAGGTGGTCGGCCAGCGCCCGGCGCAGATCGTCCAGCTGCGCGGCCTCCGTCACCTTGGTCAGGTCGATCCCGGTCACGGTGGCACCCAGCGCGCCCGCCACCGGCTCCACGGTGAGGGAAGTGGTCCGGGCCGTCGTCATGTCGCGCCCCCTGACGCTCAGGCGAGCCCGAGGAGCTCGGCCCCGTTGCGCCAGAAGAACCGCTCGCGGGTCGACTCGTCGAAGCCAGCCACCGCGTCCCCGAACGTCTCGAAGGGCCGCTTCCCACCCTCTGGGTGGGGGTAGTCCGTGGAGAACATGAAGAGGTCGGGGCCGCACTGCTCCAACAGCCACGCCGTGTCCTCGAACGGGAAGGGCGTGAACCGTACCTGCCGGCGGAGATACTCCGACGGCAGGAGCGTCAGCTCTCGCAGGGCCGGCTCGAACTTCGAGAACGACCGCAGCGCGTGGTCGACGTTGCGCAGGAGTCCCGGCACCCATGTGGCGCCGAGCTCAATGGCGGCGCCGCGCAGCGTGGGGTGACGCTCGAAGACCCCGTCGAGCGCCATGCAGGCGAGGAAGCGCTCGGGCGAGTGGTGGAGCACCGGGAAGTCCTTGGACCGCAGGTTCTCACCGCCGCCGAGCCAGTCCTTGGGCCGGGGCAGGCCGTTGTTGTGGAACGCCCTGGGCAGGAGCTTCCCTCCCCCGACGTGGAGCACGAAGGGCACACCGGCCTCGGCGAGGCAGGCCCAGACCGGAGCGAGGTCGAGGTGTGTGGGTGAGAAGTCCCCCGGGGCGTCCGAGGGCACCCAGATGGAAGAGACGCCCGCCTCGAGCGCCTCTTCCAGGGTCGCCAGCGCACGGCCGGGATCGTTCAGCGGCAGGTAGCCCACCGCCTTGAGCCGGGGGTCGGGCGCGCAGAAGGCGGCCATCGCCCGGTTCAGGGCCTCCGTCCCGCCGTAGAGCACGTCGGGGTCCTTGCTCCGCGCGAAGTGACCGAGGGCGAAGGTCGGGAAGACGAGCTGCGCGTCGATCCCCAGGGCATTCAGCACGCGCGAGCGCACCTCGGTGTCGAGGGCCCCGGGAGCCATCCATCCCTTCGGGCCCTGCAGCACCTCGGGGCCGATGTCCTGGTGCCGGTGGGACTCCCAGAGTCCGGGCAGGCCCGCCATCAGCTCGGCTGCGCCGGCGCCGGCGCCCTCCAGGCCCAGTGAATCGAGCTGGCGGCGGACCGACTCGTCGGCGAATTCACCGAGCCAGTCCGACGTCTCCATGAGGTGGCTGTCGGCGTCGAAGATCGCAGTTTCCACGGGCCCCCCTGCAGGTACAGGTCGTCGATGCCAGCGTAGACCCGCTTGGGCTGCCTAATTGGGGCCACACGCGCCCTGGTCGGGGCACACCCTCGAACGTTCCGTCGGGAACGGCCTGCGACCTCGCAACGCACCCGCAAGAAACGGGGGGTCACAGACAACATTTATGTGAGTCATATCTTTCTCTGACCTGGCATACAGGCCTGACGTGTCCAATGGAGCCCGTGGAGAAGCACCCGGACGCCGGGGCTCAGACGGAGGACCGCACGTGACCGAAGACCAGAACGACCAGACGCCAGACCAGCCAGCAAGCAGCTCTGAGCCCGAGACCCCCCCGACTCCGGTCCCCGAGACCACGGGCCAGGCCATCGCCCTGCCGGCGAGCACACCCCCCGCGCCGGCAGAGCTGCCCCAACAGCCGGACACGCCGCCGATGGGCCTCCCCCAGGGCTCCGACATCCCCCAGGGCACCTACGCCATGGGCGCTCTCGCAGGGAACCCGATGCTCGGTGACCCGACCGGCCGACCCTTTGCCGGGCCTCCGACCGACCCCGGTGCCCCGATGTGGCCGGCGCCCCCCGCTCCCGGCGCGTCAGCCGCCGCGAGCAACCATCACGTGCGCAACGGCGTGCTGGCCGGCATCGCGGCCTTCGCCGTCCTGGCCGCCGGCGTCGGCATCGGCCACGCCTCCTGGACCAACAACACCTCGAACCTCTCGGCAGCGCCCTCGTCGGGGAGCACGAGCTTGCCGTCGGGGTCGGGATCGTCGGGTAGCGGCTCGGGGAATTCGGGCTCCTCGGGGAGTCCCTTCGGCAACGGCTCTCCCTTCGGCGGCGGGTTCTCCGGCGGCTCCGGTAACACGGGCAACACGGGCAGTGGCAGCTCCGGATCGTCGGGCTCCTCGGGCCCGAGCGACGCGAGCGCCATCGCGGCCAAGGTCGACCCGGGACTGGTCGACATCAACACCACGCTCGGCTACGCGCAGGAGCAGGCCGCCGGCACCGGCATCGTGCTGACGTCCTCCGGCGTGATCCTCACCAACAACCACGTCATCGACGGTGCCACGACCATCAGCGTCACCGACGTGGGCAACAAACAGACCTATACGGCCAGCGTGGTGGGCTACGACCGCACCGGTGACGTGGCCGTGCTGCAGCTGCACGACGCCTCGGGCCTCACCACGGCGAACCTCGGCAACTCGTCCAACGCCTCGGTCGGCCAGGACGTGGTCGGCATCGGGAACGCCGGCGGGACCGGCGGGACGCCGAGTGCGGCCGGCGGCACCGTGACGGCCCTCAACCAGTCCATCACGGCCAGCGACGAGGGCGACGGCACGTCCGAGCAGCTCAGCGGGCTGATCGAGACCAACGCCAACATCCAGCCCGGCGACTCGGGTGGGGCCCTGGTGAACACCTCGGGTCAGGTGCTCGGAATGGACACCGCCGCCTCCGCGGGGTTCTCGTTCCAGTCCAACAGTCAGTCCTCGGGCTCCCAGGGCTACGCCATCCCGATCAACACCGCACTCAACATCGCCCGTGGCATTGAGGCCGGGTCGTCGTCGACGACGGTGCACATCGGGGAGACCGCCTTCCTGGGCGTCGAGATCAGCGCCACGGGCAGCAGCTCGGGCAACAGCGGCGGCGGCTTCGGCAGTGGCTTCGGCGGCAACTCCGGCAACACCGGGTCGTCCGTCGCGGGCGCCTCGATCGCCGGCGTTGTGACCAACGGTCCGGCCCAGACGGCCGGCCTCGCCCAGGGCGACACCATCACCTCGCTCGGCGGCAAGACCATCGGCTCGGCCAACGCGCTGACCAACGCCATGGCCACCTACCACCCGGGTGACAAGGTGACCGTCGGCTGGACGGACAGCTCCGGGCAGACCCACACGGCCACCGTGCAGCTGTCCTCGGGCCCGCCGCAGTAGTCACACCAAAGTCAGCCCTCCCGACGCGGAGGTTGCTCGTGTCCTCCCCGGACGCAGCAGCCTCCGCCGAGGGCTATCTGGAGAACAGCCGCACGAGCGTCACGATCATCGCCAGGATGGCGGCGCTGAGCACGCAGATGAGGCCCCAGCCGACGCTGATGCTCGAGCCGGGGGACGTGGTCACGTTCGAGATCTTCTGCACGATGCGGAACATGTCGTAGATCGCGAACACCAGGGTCGCCGCCGCGACGAGGGCGGTCAGGATGGCGAGCAGCAGGTCGTCGTTCGTCATGGCGAGGCCGGCGAACACCAGCAGCACGATGCCCCCTATGAAGGTGACATACCCATTGACGCTGATCAGCGTCGAGATGCCCGGGTCGGTCCCATTGATGGAGAGGTGGAAGGCGGCGATGCCCACCGATCCGGTCACCTTCACCCACGAGCCCACGGACCCGAACATCAGGGCGATCCCACTGATGATGACGAGCAGCACCCCGACGTTCACGGTGGCCGGGGTGGTCTTCGGCTTGGCGTAGGCGGGGGGTGCGTAGGGATTGCCGGACAGCCGTGGTGCTGCGGCCGCCGCGGGACCGGTCGATGCTGCCGCGGCAGCGGGGACGGCGCCCTGCTCGACCCACCCGTTCACCGTCCACTGACGCCTGGCGGTCCAGGTCTGGCCGTCCCAGTACGCCTGGTCGTTGGGGTTGACCCCGGTGGGGTACCACCCGGGGTCCTTCGGAGTCGCCCCCACCGGGTGCCACCCGAGGTCCGGTGCACTCTCGGTCGCGGCCGTCGTTCCAGCCTCTTGGTCGACCATCGGGCCACCTCCCCTGCGTCGCGGTGTGTCTACGCAATTGAGAAAGTAGCCTGGTTCCCGTGGGAAGTGTGGGTTACGACCCCGACGGAGCGCTGAGCGACGAGGAGTTGGCCACGCTGGCGCTGGCGGCCGACCCGGGTGCGCCCCTAGCCGAGGATGCGGTGCCGATCTCCGTGCACCTGGCCCAATTCGGCCCTTCGCTCCCCCTCTGGTACATGCCGCCGACCATGTCGCGTGGTGGGCGGCGCTGGAAGACGCCCTTCGTGATCGCCATCGTCTCGGCGTTCCTGATCATCGACGCCCTGGGCCTGTGCAACACGTACGGGATCCTCAGCTTGGCGTAGCTTCACCCACCTGCCTCCCCCCGGCCCCGATCACCGGCGCCGAGGCGAGAACACCCACTAGGGCCTGCCGGCGGAAATCCAGCTGTTCACCCGTGCGTCGCTGATCCGGCGGGCGGTTGCCATGTTCGCCCAGGCACGGAAGCGTGCCTGCTCGTCGTCCTTCAGCTGTGAGTACAGCGTCTTCTCGGCAGGGGCCGATCGCACCGGGCGCGCCGCCCTGGCACCGGCCTGCCCGCTGCGTGTCCTGGACCGCTCAATGAACGGCTTGAGCGCCTCGCGAATCTTGGCGGCGTTGGCGGTGCTGACGTCGATCTCGTAGGACTTTCCATCCAACGCGAAGTGCACCGTCTCGTCCGCGTCGCTCCCGTCGATGTCGTCGGTCAGCTTCACAATCACGGTCTTTGCCATGGCGTCATCGTTGCAGAGGGCGCCCACCAGGGCCAACGCGCCGCGACGGCGCGTCGATGCGGGCCCTGGCCGGTCGGGTCGACCACCCCTCGGGACCGAAATTCCAGGGCGAGAACCCCTGACCGGACGCGTCGCGAAGCACCTCCTTGCCGTAGGCTTGGTCCAGTCCTGACGCGCCGGGTTCGACCCTTTTCCCCCTCCGTCGAACCATGGCGCGTCGGGGCCACCTCGAGGGCTCAGGTGCTTGGGGATCGGAAAGCGCCGGGCCAGACGCGACAATGGGGAGATGCCCCGGCGTACGAACCGAAGGAGCGCTTCGCGACGCAACACCGCCGCCAGCCGGGCTCCGAGCCTCGGAGCTCACTGGCGTGCCGACGGGACGCCCAAGACCTGCTACCGGTCGGTGAGCGAGGCGTTGGCGATGGCCGACGAGCGCCGCCGGGAGGCGGGCGCCGACCTCAGTGTGTACCGCTGTGACTTCTGTGGGGCCTGGCACATGGGCAATTCCGGGGGACGGAATGAGGAATGACTCCATCCCCGGCGCCGGCGACTGGGGACGCCGGGTCGGAACATGCGCCGAGTGCGGTTTCGATTGGACCGAGACGGACTACGAGATTCTGATCGGGCGGTGCGTCCATGCGGTGGCCACATTCGGAGAGGTGATCTCACGCATCGATCCCGCCGAGGCCGTCGAGCCCGGCTTGTGGTCGGCCAGCCGCTACGTGTGGCACACGGTCGATGTCCTCCGGTTCGGTGCCGAGCGCCTGTGGACGATCAGCGCGGATCCATCGTTCGGGGTCCCGCTCTGGGACGAGAACGTCGTCGCCGAGGTGCGCGGCTACGACGAGCTCTCTCCCGTGGTGGGACTGATCGCCCTCATCGCAGCAACCCGCGCTTGGCGCGAGGCGGCGATGGAGGCGCCGCGTGACGTCCCGACCCGTCATCCCGAAGCCGGTGAGATCGATGCCTTCGACGTCGTCCAGCGCAACGCCCACGAGGTATGCCACCACCTGTGGGACATCAAACGGGGAGCTCGCCACGCTGTGAACCGAAAATGACGGCTTCGGGAACGAGGGATTTCAGCCAGTGACACT
Organism: Acidimicrobiales bacterium; assembly: GCA_049514295.1. Classification (GTDB taxonomy): domain Bacteria; phylum Actinomycetota; class Acidimicrobiia; order Acidimicrobiales; family RAAP-2; genus Bog-473. Next base: position 1,748 of record JBEKVF010000048.1, on the reverse strand, counting down.
CGTTGCGCGCCCGAGAGGGTGCTAGCCCGGCGTGCACCGCCCAAACCGCCTCGGCACCCCGGGTAGCGGAGGGGCTTCCCCAACCTGCGATTTCAGGCTATATTTGCCGGACCCTCGTGCGGAGGCGGTCCGCTGACGGGAGCAAAATTGGCGAAATGGCGAAGTCCTTCTGTTGGGCACTGGCACCCAGGGCCCTTGCGCGACCCGGACTGGCGGGCACTCCCTGCTTTTGCAATAGGGGTTCCAATGTCTAAACCCGCCGAGGTCGCGTGCCGATTATCAATAACTGACGAGCATCGCACTGATCGTGGCGATCGATCTGACGCTCGCATGAACCACCACGGATTGCTTTCTCACACGTTGACAATCCCGGAGGTTCCGTACCAGCGTTGTTCTAGGAGTCAGGGATCCCGTTGAAACTCGGACGCAAGGAAAAGGCCGGAGCACACGTAAAGGGCAGCGGCCACAATGGGTCGTCGCCTCACGGCGACGCGGAAGGCGGTTCGGCCCTCGGCGTCGCGTTGGACGAACCCGAGGTTCACGCGGAGACCCCGCGTCGGCCCACACCGGGTACCGAGCCCTTCGGGTCGCTGCTGATCCGGCGTGGCCTGGTCAGCGAGGACGACGTGGCGCAGGCTCTCGCCGTCCAGGACCAGACGGGCAAGCGGATCGGCGAGACCCTGGTCGAGATGGGTGCGCTCAACCAGCGGGAACTGGTGCTCGTCCTGGCCGACCTGCTGCACATGCCGGTCGTCGACATCCGGCGCGACAATCCCGACCCCAAGGCGCTCGCCCTGATTCCCGAGGACGTCGTGCGAAAGCACATGGCGATGCCTATCCGGCTCGACGACGACGGCCTCCAGGTGGCGGTGTCCGACCAGCCCTCGGTCGCTGTCCGCGCGCTCCTCATGCAGTCGAGCGACCATCCGATCCGGCTGGTGCTGGCGCCAGCCGAGGACATCCAGTGGGCCATCGACAACAGCTACCGGGCCATCGGCGGCGTGGACCGCCTTGTCGAGGCGTTTGAAGCGGTCGAAGGCACCCGCAAGCGTGTCGCAGCAGCGACAGAAGAAGAGACCGAGGTCGTCGCCGACGACGCGCCCATCGTCCAGGTAGTGACCCGCATCCTGACCCAGGCCAAGCGGGACCGTGCGTCGGACGTGCACATCGAGCCCTCCCAGGACGTGGTCCGGATCCGCTTCCGAATCGACGGGGCGCTAAAGGAAGTTCTCATGCTGCCGGCGGCCATGGGGATCGGCCTCGTCAGCCGGATCAAGATCATGGCGGGCATGAACATCGTCGAGCGGCGCCGCCCACAGGACGGCCAACTCACGACCCAGATCGACGGCAAGGACACGGATGTCCGGGTATCGACAGCTGCGACGATCTGGGGCGAGAAGTGTGTGATGCGGATCCTCGACAAGAACCGATCCGTGCTGCGCCTCCACGACCTCGGCATGCCGGACGACACGCACCAGACCTACTCGAAGCTGGTCAAGGCCCCCTTCGGCATGGTGCTCTGCGCCGGGCCGACGGGGAGCGGGAAGACGACCACGCTCTACGCCACGCTGAGCCAGGTCGCCGACCCCACCAAGAACGTGATGACGATTGAGGACCCGGTCGAGTACGTCTTTCCCTCGATCAACCAGATCCAGACGAACGAGCAGGCCGGCCTGACGTTCGCAACCGGCCTCAAGTCGATCCTGCGCCAGGACCCGGACGTGATCCTGGTCGGCGAGATCCGGGAC
>JBEKVF010000047.1:0-10563 GCA_049514295.1 Acidimicrobiales bacterium | reverse complement strand
TCGTGATCTCGTGTCCTAGGGCCGACAGGTGCAGCGCGGTGGGCCATCCGAGATAGCCGTCTCCTCCGAGAACCAGGATCTTCATCGTCACCTTTTGTCTTCTCTCAGGCTCCGCTTTTGTTACGGAGTCATGTCAGTCTCATCATGGGTCAACACCCTGAATCCAACCTGTGTAACGGCTGTCATTTGTGTGAGACCAGGGAAATTCCTTGCGGGAGGAGCATAAATAACGGGAAATCCGCAAACGGGGATAGTCAAACGTTGGTCCCCACACCAAACGGGCATCGGGTCATTGATCCCGGGGTGTCTGGTCGTTGATCCCGGTTGTTCAAAAAGGGCGTCGGATCATGACGGGCCACCGCCATCCGACGTCGTGTCCGGGTCGGTCCCGGCGCCCCACAGAGCCTGCCGCAATCCCGATGCCCGGGTGATCGGCCGCTCAATGGCCGACCGGATGGGTTGTTCGCTGCCCACGAGGATGAGCCGCTCCCGGGCCCGGGTGACGGCGGTGTAGAGCAGCTCACGCGTCAGCACACGCGAGTCGGCGCTCGGCAGCAGGAAGGCCACCACGTCGAACTGCGAGCCCTGGCTCTTGTGGACGGTCATGGCGTACACGGTGTCCACGGCGGCGAGTCGCGTGGGACTGACCTCTGCAATCGCGTCACCACGCGAGAACGTCGCGACCAGCCGACCGTCGCCGGTCGCGACGACGACCCCTGTGTCGCCGTTGTAGAGCTGCAGGCCGTAATCGTTCTCGGTCACGATGAGCGGGCGCCCGACGTACCACTCAGTGCCGGTGGCAAACCCGTCCACCTCGGCTCGGAGCCAGTTCTCGACATGGCCCATCCAGGTGGCGACACCCTCGGGTCCCCGCCGGTGCGCGCACAGGAGGCGGAACCGGCTGAGCGCAGCAATGGCCTCCTTCGCGTCCCCGACCTTCGCTGCCTCAATCACGGCTCGGCCAGAGTCGACGGCAAGTGCGCGCACGTCGCCCATTCCCTCGAGCGAGGACTGTGCGGTCGCATCCGAAGGGATCCACTGCACGTTCGAGTCACCCGCCTCGAGGACAGCCATGGCGCCGTCGGCATCACCATGCTGGATCGCCGCGGCCAACTCCGCGATCGCACCTCCGTAGCGGTGCACCTGGCGCAGGACCACGATCCCGTCCCCGATGGCCGAGCGGGGGCCCGTGTCCTCCGAGGGGACCGCCTGCCCGCAGACGGCGGCCAGCTGTGCGCGGGCCGTGGTCCCCATGCAGAAGGCCCGCGCGGCGGGGCCCACGATGTCACCGAGCACAGCACCCGCCTCGACCGATGCCAGCTGCTCGGGGTCGCCCACGAGGATCAGGCGGGCGTCCGGGCGGACCGCCTCCATGAGGCGGGCCATGAGTGAGAGCGACACCATCGACGTCTCGTCGACGACGACCACGTCGTGGGGCAGGCGATTGAGTCGGTGATGTCGGAACCGCGTCCGGTTGCCGGGGTTGAAGCCCAGGAGGCGGTGCAGCGTCGTGCCTTGGAGCGCACCCAGGCGTTCCCGCACCTCTCTGTCGATGTCCATGGCGGCCGCACCGCTGCGGACGGCCTCCTCCAGCCGGGCGGCCGCCTTCCCGGTCGGGGCGGCCAGGGCCACGAGGGGCTGCCTTCGAGCCGATGCCGCTGCCTGCGCCTCCAGGAGCGCCAGGACCCTGGCCACGGTGGTGGTCTTCCCTGTGCCCGGACCACCAGCCACCACCGACACCCTCCGCAGTACGGCGGTGGCCGCCGCCATGCGCTGGAGGTCGGGCGCGTCGTCCCCGGAGAACAACCTCGCCAGTCCGGACGCCAGCAGGTCGGCGTCGACTCCGTCGGCCAGGCGGCCGGCGCGTTCGAGCAGGTCGGAGGCGACCTGGCGCTCGTCGGCCCACAGACGGTCCAGGTAGAGGACCGTGCCCTGGAGGTGGAGGGGGCGCCCGTCACCCACCAGTGGGCTCCCGTACATGCGGGCGGCCCACTCCACCGGGTCGGGCCATGGCAGTGCGCCGATGTCGGCCGGCGTGTCCGTGTCGGTGCTGGCGGTGCCACTGATCGACCGGAGGTCGACGCATACGTGGCCCAGCCGGGGGGCGCGGGCCGCGAAGGCGGCGCCGAGTTGGACCGCGACGTCGGTCGTGCCGCTCAGCCGTGCCAGCCGCACGGCGACGTGGACGTCCGAGGTGGTAAGGATCCCCGCCTGGTTGAACTCGCGCAGCGGACCTTCGACGCCGAGGGCCAGCCTGGCGTCGAATGCGTCCAGCGCCTCCGTCTGCGTCATGTGGGCGCCCCGCTGTCGAAGAGCCCGCTCAGCGACTCGATCAGGCGCGCCGGCGGATGCCAGGACCAGACTCCGCACGGCTGGCCGTCCGCGCGGGGAGCCTCGACCCCGACCATGCCGCGGACGAAGAGGTAGAGGACACCGCCCAGATGGCGCTCTGCGTCGTAGCCCGGGAGCCGCCATCGCAGGTACCGGTGCAGCGCCACCGAGTACAGCAGCCCCTGCAGCGGGTAGTGAGCGGCGGCCATCTCGGCGTCCAGAGCAGAGGGCCGGTAGTGCCACGCGGTCAGCGTCTCGTCGGGCGGACCGAGCTTGTTCGTCTTATAGTCCGCCACGACGAAACGGCCGTCGGTGAGCCGGAATACCAGGTCCAGGCTGCCGGTGAGGTACCCGCGCAGCACGCCGCTCAGCGCCGGGTCGCGGAGCCGATCCGCGTACCGCGCCACCGGATCGTCTCCGGGGAGGTGCTCCTCCAGGAGGTCGGCCACATCGGCCACGTGCAGCGAGCCCTTGGGGAGGTCGCCGCCGACGAGCGGTATCTCGAAGCCGAGCTCGTCGAGCCGGTCGCGGCGCGCGATGTCGCGCAGCGACACGTCGCCGACCATGGGGCCGAGGGGGGACCCGATCGCGGCGCACAGCCCGGAGACGACGGCGTCGGTGTTCCCGAGGTCGACGTTGCGCCATGCCGCTTCACGCTCGACCGCCCCGGCGACCTCGGCTGCAAGGTCGGGGGCGTCGAACTCGGTCCGCTCCAGTACACCGTGCACGACCGTCCCCACCAGTGCGCCACCGGGCATGCCCGCCAGTTCCAGCGCCACCGACCGCCACCGGTCCTCCTCCGGCCCGCCCCCTCCCGAGGTCCGGGCGGTAACCGCAGGCATCTCCTCGTCGGACGTGAGCTGCTGCTCCGGCTCGCTGCCGATCGAAGGCTCCTCGTGCAGTGCCCTCGTGATGCCCGAGTACGACACACGGCGCCACCCGACATCGAGCGGGCGGTCGAAGATGGCGACCTCCAGCCGGGGTGGGTCTCCCGGGTCCGCCTGCCACCGCACATCAGGTGGTCGGACGACACGTTCCACCGAGACCCGTGGCCCCAGTGCAGCGAAGGCGGCCTCGACGTCGCCGTCCGTGCGCTTCCCGGAGCCGTGGGGGCGCACCACGCCGTGCTCGTCGCGCCCGAACATGAGCCGGGACAGGGGCGAGTGCTGGCTGTCCATGGCGCCGGCCCACCAAAGCACCGTCTGGTGCTGGGCACGGGTCAGGGCCACGTACAGGAGTCGCAGGTCCTCCCCGCGTCCTTCCACCAGTTCCATTTCCTGGTGGACGGCGAAGCTGTTGCCCTCGCGCCCGACGTCGATGGTCCGCTTCCCGCTCTCCCGGTCGTGGAACACCGGCACGTTGTTCTTGGTGGTGCGACCGTGCCACATGTAGGGGCAGAACACGACGGGGAACTCGAGCCCCTTACTGCGGTGGATCGTGATCACCTGCACCGCCTCGGCATCCGACTCGAGGCGTCGCGTGCGCTCCTCGTTCTCCGCGTCGCGGTCGGCCTCGTTGATCCGCCGTCCGAGCCAGGTGGCCATGGCGGTCGGGCCGAGGCCGTCGGACACGCCGGCCTCGTGGAGCAACTGGGCGACATGCCGAAGGTCGGTCATGAAGCGCTCGCCCGAAGGGCGCGCCAACACACGGCCCGGTACCCCGTGCGAGCTGCTGACGGTCTCGTAGAGCGAGGCCACACCTTGGTCCCGCAAGAGGGCGGCCCACCGGTGCAGGTCCCAGTGGAGGTCCTCCCACTGCTCCTCGCTCGCGGTCGCCACCTGCTCGGCGGACCAGCCGACGAAGCACGTGAGCGCGGCCTGCGACGCCCGGTCACGCGCCGTCGGTCGTTCGAGCGCCTCGAGAAGCTGGAGCCACTCCCGGGCCGGGCCGGTCCCGAAGACCGAGCCGACACCGCCGATCACGGCGGGCACACCCGCGTCGTGCAGTGCGTCACGCACCGTCACCGCATGGCTGTTGACCCGCACCAGCACCGCCATGTGGCCCGGGTGCAGGGTGGTGCGCTCCCGCTCGGTTCCGTCACGCCGGCGCGTGATGACCTCGGGCCGCGACGTCAGGAGGCGGACGAGCTCGGCCGCCAGATCCTGCGCGATCAGGTTGCGGGCCTCAGGGGCCTTCGGCTCCCGTTTCTTCGCGGTCAGCGGCACCAGCCCGTCGTCAGCGTGCACGATACGAACACGGAGCGGCTCCGCGACCGGTGCGCCGATCAGCCGGGGCTCGCGGTTGGCATCGGCCGCCCTGATCGGCCGGTAGGTGATGCCCGCGTCACCGAGCCGGGCGTCGGCGAACATCGCGTCGTACGCCTCGAGCAGACCAGCGTCACTCCGCCAGTTGACATCGAGGGTCCATTCCGACCGCACCGCCTCGCGCGCGGCGAGGTAGGCGTGGACGTCGGCGCCGCGGAAGGCGTAGATCGCCTGCTTGGGATCGCCGATGAGCACGAGCGTCGCCCCGCCCTGGCCGAACGCATCGTGCATGATGTCCCACTGCACGGGATCGGTGTCCTGGAACTCGTCGACCAGGACGACGTCGTAGCGCTCCCGCAGGCGAGCGCAGGCGGCCGGGCCCCGTTTCTCGTCGCGCAGCGTGTCGCGCAGCCGGATCAGCACGTCGTCGTAGGTGAGGATCTTCAAGGTCCGCTTGCGCCGCTCCACCTCCTTGCGCACCGCGTCGGCGAATCGGCGGCGGATTGACTTCAGATCGGGGGCCTGGCTCGTCGGCGGCACGATCGGCGCATCGGGATGGCTGATCACGAACTTTGCGATCTCCATCCCGTCGGCCCGTGTGAATCCGAGCGGATTGGGCTTGTGGACGAAGCGACGAAGGTAGAGGTCGTCGACCACCTCTTCGACGAGGTCGCTCACGTCCTCGACCAGGGTCACCTCGCGGTCGACGTCGCCCGCCGTCCCGAGGCCGTAGAGGACCTGCAGGCAGAACCCGTGGGTCGTCTCGATCGTGGCCGCGTCGAAGTCCGCGATCGCCTTCCCCAGGCGGTCGCGACGAGCCTCCACCTCGTCCCGGGATCCGGCCGCGAGGAGCTGCACGAGATCGTTGTCGGCGTGCCCGCCCGCACCCTCGAGGATGTCCACCAGTCCGTCGAAGGCACTGACGAGCCGATCGCGCACGCGCTCACGGAGCTCGCCGGTCGCCATCCGGGTGAAGGTGATCACGAGGAGGCGGTCGATCGGCAGCACCCCTTCCGCCACGTACCGGGTGGTGAGCGCGGCGATCGTGAAGGTCTTGCCGGTCCCCGCGCTGGCCTGCAGCAGCGTCATCCCGGTCGGGAGCTCCCCGCACACGTCGAAGGGGCGGGGGGGCGGAAGCGCGGCGCGCTCGCCGTCGCCGGGTGGAACCGTCGTTTCGGTCGTCATCGGTCGACGATCTCCTCGTGCTCGAGAAGTCCGTCCCAGAGCCGGCCTGCGTACAGCTCGAACCTCGTCACCCCCGCAGGCGACCCGGCGTCTTCCGCCTCGTCACGGCGCGCCGCGCCGCCGCACTCCACCATGGCCTCGAACGAGAGCGCGTCGCCGAGCACCAGCATGTGCTCGGCGTCCCTGTCCTCCTGGTCGAAGTTGTAGTTCGACTCCCAGGACCCCGCAGCGGCAGTGCCGGGGTCCTTCCCTGCTGCGAGCGCGGCGGCCCAGGCGGCCGACGTCTTGCAGTACAGGGGCAGCGGCTCACGCATGCCGCGGTGGAAGATATCGATCAGCACACCCAGATGGGCCTCCGCGGTCTCCTTCCGGCTGCGCTCGTCCGGTCCGAGCGGGCCGATCCTCGCGGCAGAGATCGAGTGCGGGGAACGGGTGTCACGGCAGCGGCCGATGGTGAGGGCCTCGAACGAACGATCCGGCCAGGTGGCCGTGAGCGCCAGCAGGCGTAACCACGCGATCAGGCGCAGGGCGGGCCCGAGTCTCGAGTAGGTGACCGTGTGCACCACGTCCCCGCGTACTCCCGGCACGGTGCCCACCAGGCTGCACGATCCGGAGAGTTCGACGTGCACGTCGAGCGACGTCGGCGCCAGCGGGCTCTGACCGGCCGCGACGAGCTCGTCCAGTGGGGTGCTGATCCTCTGGAGCACCGGAGCCGCCAGCGTGCCCGGTGGCAGCCCGCCGCGGGCGATCTCGACCGCCTCGCACGCCTCCGGGGTGGCCCCGCTGAGCCGCGCCTCGAGCATGCGTTCCGCGATGTGCCATTCCTCCAGCCCACCGAGGTCGACCGGTATGGCGTCCTCGAAGTCCCGGGTCCGGCCCCGCAGCGAGATGTGCAGCCGCTCGCGCAGGAAGGCCCGCACGGGATGCCGTAGGAAGCGCTCCAAGAGGTCGATGCCCACCGTCGGCGACTCGAACGTGGACAACGCGTGTTCCAGGAACGGGGGGAGGTCGGGCCGCGGGCTGAGGGCCGCCCGCGCACCGGCCAGGTGCAGCGCGTCGAAGCTCCAGGGGGACCCTGGCACGAGAGCCGCAGGCTCGAAATTACGGGCGTCGAAGGGCTGCAGGGGGTGCGAGATCACGATGGCGTCACGGGCACGGTCCGTCGACGCGCACACGGTGTGGTCCACCACGTCGAGCAGCTCGCCCACCGGCACGGCGGGGGGTCGTGGCAGGTTGGAGCGCTCGTCGCGCCCCGAGTAGGTCACCACCAGGTGGTCGCGCGCGGCAAGGAGCGCGTCGAGCAGCAGCTGCCGGTCCTCGCTCCTGACGTCGCGGTCGCCCACCTTCTGATTGCGCGAGGTCAGGTCGTCGCCGTCCCTCTCGATATGGCGGGGGAAGCTCCCGTCGTCCAGCCCGAGCAGGCACACCACACGATGGGGGATGGAGCGCATCGGCACGAGCGTGCACACCGTCAGATGGCCCGTGCAGAAGTTGGCCCGCGTCGGCCGGCCCTTCAGGCGGTCGTTCAGGATGGACTGGACGTCGTCACAGCTGAGAACGACCGGACTGGTGACCTCCCCCGTCGTGGCTTCGCCCACCAGTCCGTCGAGCAGCGCGTTTAGCTCGGCCCTCTGCCAGGCATCCCGCACCGACGTCGCCGTCAACGAATCCGAGATCGCCGCCAGGATCTCCGCCCAGGCGTCCACCGTCCGTGCACCGGCGAGTGCATCGAGGGCCCGGCGCAGCCGGTCGAGGAACTCGGACATGCGGCCGGCCAGGTCGATGTCGGTGCTGTCAACGTCATCGAGGGGGAGGGTGCCCCCGAACAGGCGCTGGCGCTCGTCCGCCATGGCCACCCCGAGGAGGATCCGGTCCAAGCCGGACTGCCAGGTGTTGGTCCCGATGCCCTCGAGCTGGAACGAGCTCCGGTGTGCCGCGTCGAACCCCCAGCGGACGCACGCCTCGTCCACCCACTCCTCCAACCGGGACAGGTCCTCGTCGCCGAAGTGGAACCGGCGGCGGACCGGCTCGCGGCCCGCCAGGTCCAGGACCTCCGTCGCGGTGATCCTCGCCGTGGCGAGCTCGAGCACCTCGGCCAGGACGCCCATCACCGGGTTGGTCTGACGAAGCGAGCGGTCGGCGAGGCGGATCTCGAGCCTGTGGGCCGGGTCCTTGGACCCGTCGTTGAGGTCGTGTCCCCCGAACGTCGCCTGGATGAGCGGCGCGTAGGCCTCGATGTCGGGGCACAGCACGATGATGTCGCGCGGTTCGAGGGTCGGGTCATCCTCGAGCAGGTGCAGGATGGCGTCGCGGAGCACCTCCACCTGCCGTCCCCGGCCATGGCACGAGTGCACACGGATGCTGTCGTCGCCCTCCTCGAGGATCGGTCGGCCGTCCGCGTGCTCGCCACCGCCGACACCCTGGGGCGCTCGGTCGGCGCGGACGTCGTCCTGAATCCGCTGTAACAGAGTCCGCGGACCCGGGGTGGGTCCCGGTGAAGCCGGTGCCGCGTGCGGGAGCGCGCCGCCCAGCACGAGCTGCATCTCCCTCGCGTCCCGCCCCCACGATGCGAGGAGCGGGTTGTGCGGCGCACCGGCGGTCGGGTCCTGGCTGCGCAGCACGGAGCGCGACGACGGCCCGAGACTGCCCTCCAGTCGCTCCCACAGCGCCGGAGACGGGTGCAGCAGGAAGAGGTGCACGTCGCGGACCGCGGCAATGGCCTCCAGCACGTCCAGGTAGCTGGCAGGCAGTCTGGTCAGGCCGAACAGCGAGAGCCGCCGCGGCAGGTCGAGAAGCTCGGGCTCGTCCCGGAGCCGCCCGCAGGCGTCCAGCAGGCGCTCGGCCGGACTGGGGCGTTCGATGCGCGCCCGCAGCCTGCGCCACAGCTCGACCTGCCAGATCGGCTCGTCCTCCTGGGACGAACCGACCGCCCAGCGCTGCAGCATGTCCGGCCGGTGCACGGCGTAGCGGTCGAACAGATCGGCCACGTGCCGGATGCTCGAGAAGCGCTTCGCCCCCTCCACGGTTCCCGAGTTGCGCATGTGCTGGGCCAGCGGCGTGAGCCACGCCTCGTCGAAGTGGGCCTCGACCACCTCCATCAGCGGCCACACCGCTCGTTGGGGCAACCAGGGGTCGGCGTCGGGATCGGCGCCCGCCGCAAGGGCCAACGCCCTGTTCACCAGCGTCCCCGGGAACGGGAAGTCGATGTTGGCGCACACCCCGTCCTGGCCGCCCGCGCTCGCGCCGAGCCGCGCCGAAAGGCGCTGGGTCAGCCAGCGCTCGATGCCCCGCGTCGGCACCGAGACCACCTCGGCCGTCATCGGGTCGTCGAGTGGTTCGGCGACCAGCTCGCTCAGCATCGACACCAGGGTGTCGGCCCGCTCGGACCGGTGGACGTGCAGCACCCCCGCAGAGTACGTCGCCGCTGTTCGCCGGCGATCGGGCCGGTGAGGCTCAGACGGCCTCCGGCTCGGGGGTCCGCGCTGTCAGGCGGGAAGCCGCCTCAGGCGCCCGTCCCCGCGGTGGCGCCGCCCTCGGGGAGGGCCAGGATGTTCGGCTCCCCGATCTCTGAGCCCTCGTCGTCGTCGTGCAGCTCCACCGCCTGGAGGTGGCGCGGCGCGGCCTCGATCGGTGAGAGCGCGGCGATCTCCACCGACTCGCTCCCGACGACGCCGAGGCCCGGGAACTTGCGGGCCGACACCAGCACGCGCGTCTCGAGGGAGCCGACCGCCTTGTTGTACGCCTCCACGCTCGAGGTGAGGCTGCGCTGCAGCGACTGCAGGTGGCCCGTCATGGTACGCAGCCGGTCGTAGAGCTCGGCCCCGAGCTGCTGGACCTGGCGGGCGTTGTCGGCCAGCGTCTCTTGCTGCCACCCGAACGCCACGGTGCGCAGGAGGGCGATCAGCATCGTCGGCGTGGTGAGCAGCACGCCGTTCGACATGGCATATTCCTGCAGCGTGGGGTCGGACTCGTAGGCTGCCGACAGCAGCTGGTCACCCGGGATGAACGCCACCACCTGCTGGGGTGACTCGAATTGCTTCCAGTACTCCTTCTTGGCCAGCTGGTCCACGTGGGTGCGCAGCTGCTTGGCGTGCTGGGCCTGGAAGAGGACCCGGGATTCGTCGTCGTCGGCCTCGATGAGCTTGAGGAAGGCATCGAGCGGGACCTTGGCGTCGACCACCATGTCCCGGCCTCCGGGCATGTGCACGATCATGTCCGGGCGCAGTCGACCGTCCTCGGTGCTGGTCGACACCTGCTCGTCGAAGTCGCAGTGCTCGAGCATGCCGGCCATCTCGACGACGCGGCGCAGCTGGATCTCCCCCCACCGCCCCCGCGTCTGCGGCGAGCGGAGCGCGGTGACGAGGTTCCGGGTCTCCTTCTGCAATTGCTCGTGCCCGAGGTGCAGTGCCGCCACCCGCTCGTTCAGGCTGGTGTAGGCGCCCTTGCGCTCGACCTCCAGCTCCTGGAGCCCGCGCTGGTAGCGGGCCAGGGTCTCGCTCAGCGGGTCCAGCAGCTGAGCGATGGCCTGCTGGCGCTGGCTCAGGTCACCCTGGGCGGCCGTGCGGGCCTCCTTGAACCTCGTGTCGGCCAGTGCGAGGAACTGTTCGTTGTTCCGGGCCAGGGCCTCGGCCGACAGCTCCGCGAACGCGCCGGTCAGGCGGACGCGCTCCTCCTCGGCCCGTGCCGTCGTCTCCGCCGCCGCCTTCCGCATCAGCGCCAGCTCGTTGACGGCCACGGCGCGCTCCATCTCCGCCTGCGCTGCCGACTCTGAGGCGGCCCTCAGCTGGGCCGCCTGCTCCGCCGCGGCCGTCTGCGCGTCCGCCAGCCGGCTCTCGGCGACGTG
>JBEKVF010000046.1:0-10671 GCA_049514295.1 Acidimicrobiales bacterium | reverse complement strand
GACCTCGGGAGGTCCGGGTAGTTGCATGCCCCTGGCAACCCAGGTCTGGTAGTCCGCGCAGGAGCCCGGGCCGCTCGGTGACGCCAGGTAGTCGGCCATCCAGTAGGGGACCGAGGGCGTGTAGTCGCCCACGATAGTGTTCCAGACGCCCGGACTGGCGTAGATGCCGACGTCGGGGATGCCCTCGGACTCGTGGAGGGCGTTGAGGGCGCCCTGGACGAATTGCGCGTTCTCACTCAGGTTGCTTGTTGACCAATTGGCGCCGGCTCTCTCGACGTCGAGCCACCACGGGGTCGATGTCGAGCCCGCGCCGGCATTCTGGGCGTCCGTGTACGCGGAGATGCCCGCCTGGTAGCCGGCATTGCACGAGGTGTCCTGGTTGCACCCCGGCTCGTTGGTGGCCGAGGTGCCGTAGGTCAGGTACGTGTAGAGGTTCAGCCCACCACCGGCCCACGCTGCCTCCTGGGCCAGGCACGGGTTCGTGTTGCCCGAGGAGCTCCCGTCCACCTGGACGATGCCGATCTGGTGGTCCCCGGTCGGGAAGCTCGAGCACTGGTAGACGCTGATGTCGAAGCCGTACGCGCCCGTGGGGTAGGTGCCGCCGACGAACGACCCGTTACCCGGTGCGTCGGCCATGCCGACGATCGGTCTGTTGAGCGGGGACGGCGCTGATCCGTAGTACTTGGCGCTGCCGAAGTTCGACACCAGGCCGGCGCTGTCGCTGAACCAGTACCCGCTCCCGTCGGTGATGGCCGTCGCCGTCACGATCGGGTTCTTGAGGGGCAGGCCTCCCAGTGAGCCGTAGAAGGGCGCCGATCCGAAGCTGAAGATGCCCCCGTCGGAGGCGACCAGGAAGTAGCCGGCGCCGTTGGGGCCCGTGATCATCCCGATGACGGGCTTGTTCAGCGCGAGGCTGCCCGTGCTCCCGTGGAACTGCGCGTCGCCGTACGAGAAGATCCCGCCGTCGGAGGCCACGAGCCAGTACCCCTGGCCGCTCGGCGTGGCGGACATCCCCACCACCGGCTTGTTGAGATTGATGCTGCCCGTGCTCCCGTAGAACTGCGCGTCACCGTACGAGAAGATCCCGCCGTCGGAGGCCACGAGCCAGTACCCCTTGCCGTCCGGCGTCGGTGCCATGCCGACGATCGGCTTGTTGAGCGTCATGCTCCCCGTGCTGCCGTAGAACTGCGCGTCGCCGTAGCTGAAGATGCCGCCATCCGACGCCACGAGCCAGTAGCCGCCCCCGTCCGGTGTCGGCGCCATACCGACGATCGGCTTGTTGAGCACCGTGCCGCCCGTCGACCCGTAGAACGGCGCGCCGCCGAAGCTGAAGATCCCGCCGTCGGAGGCCACCAGCCAGTAGGCGGTGACCGGGGTGCTCGCCGCCGAGGCCGGGGGCGCGCTCGTGGTGACCGCCGTCGTGAGGACGGCCAGCAGCGGCAGTGCCGTCACCAGCACGGCGAGGGCCAGGCGACGGATCAACTTCTCAGGAACTCGGCCACGCGGAACGCCAGGTCGAGCGACTGGCGGGCGTTCAGGCGCGGATCGCAGGTCGTGGTGTACCGGGCCCCGAGGTCCCCCTCGAAGATCTCCTCGGCGCCGCCGAGGCACTCGGTGACGTCGTCGCCCGTCAGCTCCACGTGCACACCGCCCGGCCAGGTCCCCTCGTCGCGGTGCACGGCGAAGAAGGAGCGCAGCTCAGAGATGATGTCGTCGAAGCGCCGGGTCTTGCGGCCGCCCTCGCTGGTGAACGTGTTCCCGTGCATCGGGTCGCAGGTCCAGACGACGGGATGGCCCTCGGCCTCCACCGCCCGGAGGACCGGCGGGAGCAGCTCCGCGATCCGGTCGGCCCCGAACCTGGTGATGAGCGTGAGGCGGCCGGGTAGGCGGTCGGGGTTGAGACGCTCACAGAGGGCGACCACCTCCTCCGGGGAGCAGCTCGGGCCGACCTTGCACCCGACCGGGTTGTTGATGCCCGAGGCGAACTCGACGTGGGCGCCGTCAAGCTGACGGGTCCGGTCACCCACCCAGATCATGTGGGCCGAGCAGTCGTACCAGTCGCCAGTGAGCGAGTCCATGCGCGTCAGGCACTCCTCGTAGGACAGGATCAGTGCCTCGTGGCTCGTGAAGAAGTCGACCTCGTGCAGGCCTTCCTCCGCGCCAAGGTCGATGCCGCACGCGGCCATGAAGCGCAGGGCGCGGTCGATCTCCGACGCGATGCGCTCGTAGCGCTGTCCCTCCGCGGAGGACGCGACGAACTGCTGGTTCCACAGGTGCACCTGCGACAGGTCGGCGAAGCCTCCCTTCGTGAAGGCGCGCAGCAGGTTGAGCGTCGACGCTGACTGCTGGTAGGCGGCCACGAGACGCTCCGGGTCGGGCGTGCGCGCCTCGGCCTCGAACGCCTCGTCGTTGACCATGTGCCCGCGGAAGGCCGGCAGCTCCACGTCACCCACCCGCTCCGTGCCTGCCGTGCGCGGCTTGGCGAACTGGCCGGCGATGCGGCCCACCTTCACCACCGGTACTCCCGCCGCGTAGGTGAGCGCTACCGCCATCTGCAGGATGATCTTGAGCTTGTCCCGGATGGAGTCGGCCGTGAACTCCGTGAACGACTCCGAGCAGTCGCCCGCCTGCAGCAGGAAGGCCTCGCCGTTGGCCACCTCGGCGAGCTGCGCGGTCAGGTGGCGCGCCTCGCCGGCGAAGACCAGAGGCGGCACGGTGGACAACCGCGCCTCGGCCTTCTTGAGCGCGTCCGCGTCGGGCCAGTCCGGCTGCTGCGCGGCGGGGAACTTCCGCCAGGACGCGGCGCTCCAGGAGGCGGTCTCGGGCTGGCTCGTCATTCCACAAGGTTAACGCCGTAGGATCGCCGTCCATGGCCGCCTTCCGGTTCGCCCTGCAGGCCTCGCAGGCCGCATCCCCCGCTGCGTGGCGTGACCTGGCGCGGAAGGCCGAGGACCTCGGCTACTCGACGCTCTACGTGCCCGACCATCTCGACGACGAGTGGGCCCCCATGATCGCCCTGGCGGTCGCGGCCGAGGCCACCACGACGCTGCGCGTCGGGACGCTGGTCCTCGACAACGACTTCCGCCACCCCGTGGTCCTGGCCAAGGAGGCGGCCACCCTCGACGTGGTGACCGGGGGCCGCTTCGAGCTCGGCATGGGCGCCGGCTGGAAGACGACCGACTACGAGCAGTCGGGGATCCCGATGGAGCGGCCGTCGGTGCGCGTCGCCCGGTTGGCCGAGAGTCTCGAGATCATGCGCGCCATGTGGCGCACGGGCAGCGCCACGTTCAGTGGGGACCACTACCGGGTGACCGAGGCCAAGAGCTTCCCGACGCCGGTCACCCCCGGTGGGCCGCCGCTCGTCATCGGCGGTGGCGGGAGGCGCATCCTGACCCTGGCCGGCCAGTACGCCGACACCGTGAGCGTCGTGCCGAGCCTGGCCGCCGGCTACGTCGGCCCCGAGGTGGCCGCGGAGTCGGTCGTCGAGAAGTACACGGACCGAGTGCGGTGGGCCAGGGAGGCCGCCGGGGAGCGCGCGGGTGACCTCGAGTTCCAGTGCTGGACGGCGACGGTGCAGGTCGTCGAGAACGCGGACGACATGGTCGAGTCGCTGGCGCCGCTGTTCAACCTCACGCCCGACCAGCTGCGCGCCGCGCCGGTCGCGCTCATCGGTTCCGTGACGGAGATCGCCGAGACCCTGCGCAAGCGGCGGGAGGAGCTCGGCTTCAGCAACATCGTCGTGCACGAGGCGGAGATGGACGCGCTCGCGCCGGTGATCGCCGAACTTGCCGGCACCTGAGCCCCCCGCCCGCATCGGGATTCTCGGCGGGACCTTCGACCCCCCGCACGCCGGGCACGTGGCCGCGGCGCGCGCCGTCATCGAGCGGCTCGGCCTTGACCGTTTGCTGCTGGTCGTGGCCAACGACCCGTGGCAGAAGTCCGGGCAGCGGGAGATCTCGGCCGCCGAGGACCGGTACGCGCTCACTGAGGCCCTCGCCGAGGAGGTGCGCGGCGCCGAGGCCAGCCGGCTGGAGATCGACCGGGGCGGCCCCAGCTACTCGGTGGACACCGCCGAAGAGGTCTTGGCCCGCGCCGGGGGGCCCGCCGAGCTGTTCCTGGTCGTCGGGGCCGACCTGGTGCCCGAGCTGGGGTCCTGGCACCGCCACGAGGATTTGGCGCGCCTCGTCACCCTGGCCGTCGTCTCCCGCCCGACCGGCGCCGCCCCGGCCGTCCCCACGGGCTGGCGGGTGGAATGGGTCGACGGCCCCCGGGTCGCCCTCTCGAGCTCGGAGGTCCGTGACCTGCTGGCCTCCGGCGGGTCCGTCGATGGGCTGGTGCCCGAGGGGGTCATGCGTTGCATGCACCGCCGGGGTATGTACGCTGTCCGGTAGATGAGCGCCATGTCGGCCGGGTGGACGGAGTTGTCGGACAGTCCCCACGTGGGCGCGTCCCCGGCACAGGCTCAGCGGCGGGCCGACCGCCGGGCGGAGCAAAAGGTGGCGCGACGTTCCCGTCAGCGCTGGGCGATCGCGGGGTGCTCCATCCTCGTGGGCACCTTCGGGCTCACCGTGGGGATCCTGGACGTGCTCCATTGAGCCCAGGGTTGGACGTGCACGTCCAGCTGCCGCCGGCCGCGGCCACGGCTGCCGAGTCGGCCGACGCCAAGCTCGGGCGGGACACCGTCGTCCTGGCGATGGGGGAGCTCTTCGGCGTGGTCGATGCCTTCGTCATCACCAGCGCGCAGAACACCCGGCACGTGCGCACGCTGGTCGAGGAGATTGAGCGCGGCGTCAAGGAGGCCCATGGCGCCGCTCCCGTCCGCATCGAGGGACTCCAGGACGCCACCTGGGTGCTCATGGACTACGGCGACTTCATCGCCCATGTCTTCCTGCAGGAGACGCGTGACTACTACGACCTCGAGCACCTGTGGTCGGGTGCGCCCCGGGTGCCCTGGCGGCGCGACGTCGAGAACGCGGGCTGAGCCAAGGCGCCCGCTCAGGGCGCGACGCCGAGGAACTCAATGACGTAGACGGGTCCCGTGACCTGTGAGCCGTTGGCGATCGGGACGCTGGTGCGCTGCCCGCCGATCTCGAAGATGACCCCGGTCCCGAGGCCGTTCTCGGTGGCCACGGTGGCGACGATCTGCGCGACCGCGAGTTCGGTGGAGGTGCCCGTGATCTGTCCGAACGCGCTGTTCATGTTCACCGTGACGACGTCGCCCTGTGTCGAGGTCCCCAGCAGCGACACGTCGCTCGGAATGGCGGAGAAGACCCCGCTGGACGCCTCCGCACTGGTTGGCCCGGCCAGCATCGCGTTGATGATGGAGTCCAGCGGGGCGGGGGAGGCGACCACCCGCGGCTCGGGTTGCAACTGACTGGTCGAGTTGAGGAAGAAGACCTTGACCGGCACGAGGGAGGAGGGCTTGGGCAGTGTGGTCGTGGTAGTGGGCAGGTGGGGGTTGAGGAGGTTGAACGGCACCTTCGAGGGCGCGATGGAGCTCGGCGCGCTCTGCGTCGGGATGGCGCAACCCGCCGCAAGGAGGCCCACGGCGAGCACGGCCAGCGCGGTGCACCGGCGCGTCACGGCTCGCCCTCCGGCTCGGCGCCGTTCGAGAGCACCGGCAGCGACAGCACGAAGCGCGCGCCGCCCGCGGGCGAGGACTCGACGCGGACGTCCCCCTGCATCACGTGCATGTGCTCGGCGACCAGTGCCAGGCCCAGGCCGGTGCCCGTCCCCGTGCCGCGCCGGCCCGACGCCGAGCCGCGGTAGAAACGCTCGAACACCTTGGTGCGCTCCTGGGGGTCGATGCCCGGCCCCGCGTCGTCGACCGTGACCTCGACCTGCTCTCCCCCTCCGGGCCCGACCGCGATATCGGTGACGCCGCCGCCGTAGTGGGAGGCGTTCTCCATCAGGTTGACCATGACCCGCTCGAACCGGCGCTTGTCGACGCCGACCCGCCATGACTGCACGGCGGGATCGATCCGCACCTCGGGCGGCGCCCCGTGCCCGTGGCCGTCCATGTGCCCGAATCCGGCCACCACCGAGCGCCGCACGAGCTCGGACACGTTGACCTCCTCGAGGAAGACGTCGACCGAGCCCGCGTCGGCCCGCGACATCTCGAGGAGGTCGCCCACCATGCGTTGGAACCGGTGCAGGTCGTCGCTCAGGAGCTGCAGCGCCCGCTGGGACCGGGCCGGCAGGGTGTCGCGGTCGCGCTCGAGCACCTCCAGGGAGGCGGCCAGGGTGGTCAGCGGCGACCGCAGCTCGTGGCTCACGTCGGAGTTGAACCTCGCCTCGCGCTCGATGCGCTCCTGCAGCTGGTCGACCATCGCGTTGAAGGAGATGGTGAGCCCCTCCAGGTCAGGGTCGGCGGCGTCGGGGTCGAGGCGGGTGTCGAGCTCTCCGCCCGCGATGGCGCCCGCGGCGCGCGACACGTCAGCCAGCGGCCGGAGGGACCGCACGCTGGCGAAGCGGCCCAGGGAGATGCCCAGGATGGTGGTCACGACACCGGCCCCGAAGAGGGTGAGGCCGAGCACGCGGAGCGTGTGGTCGAGGTCGGAGAGGTCGAACACCTCGAAGTAGGCGGCGTGCACAGACGGGACGGGCACCCCGACCACGATCTCGGCCGTCCCCTGGACGGTGCGGTACGTCTGCGTGGCGGCGGTGCCGGCCAGCACCGTCTGGCGCAGCATCCTGGGGATGGACGAGGAGTTGACCGACAGGGAGGAGACGTACGCCTTGGACTGGTGGTACAGGACCGAGTGGGCGTCGGTGCCCGCGTCTATGGACGCCAGCAGCGAGACGTACTGGGTGTTGCCGGACTGCAGGGAGCTCCGCACCAGCACTGCGTTGGCGAAGGCCTGGTGCTGGGCCGCCGTCTCGCGCCCGGCCAGGAGGAAGTGGCGGGTGGTGAAGTACGACAGCCCGCCCATGAGAATCGAGAGAAGCAGCGCCCCGAGCCCGAAGAGGGCCGTGATGCGGGCGCCGATGCCCAGCTTCACGTCAGGGCACCAGCTTGTAGCCCATGCCCCTGACGGTGAGTATGTGCTGGGGCACCGCGGGGTCCGCCTCGACCTTGGTGCGCAAGCGCCGGATGTGGACGTCGACCAGGCGCCCGTCGCCGAAGTAGTCGTAGCCCCAGACCCGGTCGAGCAATTGTTCCCGGCTCAACACCTTGTTGGGGCTGGCCGCCAGCTCGCACAGCAGGCGGAACTCGGTGCGGGTGCAGTGGACCTCGTCGCCGTTCAGCCGGCGCAGGACCCCCTGCTCGGGCAGCAGCTGGAGGTCCCCGAAGGTGAGCGCACCCGGCTCCTCCTCGGCCGGCCGCGCGCGGCGCAGGAGAGCGCGGATGCGCGCCGCAAGCTCCTTGGCCACGAACGGCTTGGTGACGTAGTCGTCGGCCCCGGCTTCGAGCCCGGCCACCACGTCGTGGGTGTCCGCCCGCGCCGTCACGATGATGATCGGCACGGCGCTGCTGCGCCGCAGGGCCCGGCAGCACTCGAAGCCGTCCATGCCGGGCAGCATGAGGTCGATCAGCGCGACGTCGGTGGGCGCCTCGGCGAACAGGTCGAGGCCCTCCTCGCCGCTGGCGGCGTCCCTTACCTCGTAGCCCTCGCCCTCGAGGGCGAGTCGCATGGAGGACCTGATCCGCTCATCATCCTCGACGACCAGAATGCTCCCGCTCATCCGCCCCCAGCTCAGCTGATCCAGATCTGCGTCGGCCAAATGGAGCCACCGATCATGCCGTAGGCCGGCTGGCCCTGCGGCATGATCGGATTGTTGAAGTTCTGCACCGTCGGGTTGCCGATCACGGCCCACACGGCCCGGTCCGTCCACAGGTAGGGGAGGTCCATCGCCAGGCGCTTGTTGACCGTCTTGTAGGCCGCCTCCCGCACGCTCTGCTCGGTGCTGGCCCGCCCGGCCAGGAGCGCGGTCTCGATCGTCGGGTCGGCGTTGCGGGCCATGTTGATGGACAGCGAGCCCGAGCTCACGGTGGTGGTGCTCCAGAAGATGTAATTGAGGTCGGGGTCTACCGCCCCGAACTGGCGCCACCCCAGCGCCTGGTACTTGCCGGCCAGCGCATTGTTGATCGTCTGGTTCTGCTGCACGATGTTGGTCTTGACCTGGAAGCCCACCGCCTGCCAGGCCTGCTCGAGGTACTGCGCGGCCCTGATGGCCGCCGGCGAGTTGGTCGATCCGTAGGAGAAGGTGATGGGCCCACCGTTCGTCTTCGCGGCCTGCTTGACGAGCTTGGCCGCCTCCGATGGGTTGTAGGCCGGGTAGGACGTCGGCGAGTAATACGGCGACCCGGGCACGAACAGGCCGTTGCTGATCGGGAGCACCCCCTCGTCAATCACCTTGACGTACTGGGTCCGGTTGATGGCCATGGCGGCGGCGCGGCGGATGTTGGGGTTGTTGAACGGCGGTGCCAGGCAGTTGAGCTGGACGCAGTTCATGTCGGGCTCGCCGGCGACGTGGGTGCTGTCGTCGATGTAGGAGTAGCTCTTGTTGCCCCGGTACTGGGTGATGATCTGGGGCGTGTCGGTGATCATCAGGTCGATCGTCCCAGATTTGAGGGCCTCCGAGCGCGCCTCCTCGTCGGGGATGGGCTTGTAGGTGATCTGGGACAGGTATGGGTAGCCCTTCCGCCAGTAGTTGGGGTTGGCGGTGGCGGTGAAGTGGTCGTTGGGCACCCACTCCTTGAACACGAAGGGCCCGGTGCCGACGGGGTGCGAGGTCCCGTTCGGGTTGGCCAGCATGGACGGCGCCACCACGTAGGCGATCTGTCCACCGATGCCTCCGGCCAGGTAGTACGGGAACGGCACCCAGGGCGACTTGAACGTGATGGTGGCCGCGAGGGGGCCTGTCTGGGTGATGGACACGAGCGTCGGGTTGAGGACGATCCCTGTCAGGAGCGACTTCGACTGGGCCTGGAGGTTGGTCAGGAGGGCGGCGCCGTTGCACGGCGTGCCGTCATGGAAGACCACGTTGGGGCGGAGCGTGATGGTCCAGCTGGTGTACGAGGAGTTCGGCACGACCGACTCGGCCAGATAGGGAGCCCAGTCGCCGTTGGCCAGGATGATGGTCATCGGGTCGAACACCGTGCGGGCGTACATGACGCCGACCTCGTCGAAGCGGGCCTGGGTCGGGTCGAAGCCCTGCTCCTCCGCGTCGACCCCGAAGACCAGGGACCCGCCCCTCTTGGGGGTCTGCTTGCTCACGCCATTGCGGCCCGGGCTGTTGGTCGTCGCACCGGCGACCCCGTCCCAGCCCAGGCCCAGCGCCGATGCCCCCGCGAAGCCCGCCGCCGTGGCCGCCCCGCCGGCCAGCAGTGTGCGGCGATCGAATTTCGAGACCATCGGTCCTCCGTTTCCCCGAACCCACCAGACCCCCGAAGGTTCGCGGGCGACGTTAGTGCCCAGGACCCCCGGTGTGGGGGCGGTACCGTGGGTTCCGTGCCTCCCGACTGGGATCTCGCGGGTTTCGGAGCGTGGCTGGGCGGGCGCTCGGCGGCCACCCGGAAGGCGTACCTGAGCGACCTCGGCGCGTTCGCCGAGTGGATGTCCCGCAGCGATGTCGACGGCCCCGCGGGCGTAGACCGGATGCACCTGCGCCGCTACCTCGCCTCACTGGGGACGAGGAAGCTCGCCCGCGCCACCATCGCCCGCAAGGCGGCTGCACTGCGCTGCTACTTCTCCTGGCAGGTGCGGCAGGGTCGCCTCGGCTCCGACCCGGCCCGGTCCTTGCGCGCGCCGTCGGGTGGTGGCCGCCTGCCCCGCGTGCTCTCCGCGGGCGAGGTGACCTCCCTCCTCGATGCGGGGGCCGAGACCCCCGTGGACCGGCGTGACCTCGCCGTGCTCGAGCTCCTGTACGCCGCCGGACTGCGCGTCTCGGAGCTGTGCGGGCTCGACCGGGGCGACATCGACCTGCGCGGGCGGACGGTGACCGTGCTCGGGAAGGGCGGCAAGCAACGGCGCGTGCCGGTGCACGACGCTGCCGTGGCCGCGCTGCGGACGTGGTTCGAGGATGGGCGGGAGGATATGGAAGGGCCGCCCGAGGCCGCCTTCGTGAACCGTCGGGGGGCCCGCCTCGGGCCGCGGGACGTCCGCCGGATCCTCGACCGCCGGGCGGTCTCGCCCACGCACCCCCACGCCCTGCGGCACACCTACGCCACCCACCTCCTCGACGGGGGTGCGGACCTGCGGGTCGTCCAGGAGCTGCTGGGGCACTCCAGCCTGGCCACCACGCAGGTCTACACACACGTCAGCAAGGAGCGGCTGCGCTCGGTCTACGGGGGGACCCACCCCCGAGCCTGAGGGCCCCCCGAGCGGCTAACATGGCGAGGCCCACCAGGGGGTGGGCGGCAGCACCTACCTACATCACCTGCGCGCGTTCCACGGTCGCCGCCTCGGGCGGCGCTGCGGCAGGGGAGCAACCGACTGGAGGAATAGTTCTATGGCCGTCGTCACCATGCGACAGCTCCTGGAGGCCGGGGTCCACTTCGGCCACCAGACGCGTCGATGGAACCCGAAGATGAAGCGCTTCATCCTTGGTGAGCGCAACGGGATCTATCTCATCGACCTTCGGAAGACGCTCAGCGGCGTCGAGTCCGCCTATTCCTACGTCCGGGACCTGGTGGCCGACGGGGGCACCGTCCTCTTCGTGGGGACG
>JBEKVF010000045.1:0-14936 GCA_049514295.1 Acidimicrobiales bacterium | reverse complement strand
CGTCCGCCAGCTGACCGCGCTGCAGGACCAGCTCGGGCTCATGCAGGACGCCGAGGTTGCCTCCATCCGGCTGGCCGACCTGGCCACCGGCGAGGCCCACCTCCCCGCCGCCACGGTCTTCGTGATGGGGGGCGTCGCGGAGCTGCACCGGAGAGAAGTGGACCGGCTGCTCCGGCGCCTGCCCAAGAAGGTGTCCCGGATCGGTGGGCGCGGGTGGCGGGACCTCCTCGACCTGATGGTGCGCCGCCTCGCCGAGGCGGAGGCGGAGCGACCACCCGTCCGCAGCACGCTGCGCGCCGTGCCCGGACCCGTCCCGGAGCCGGCATCGACCGATCCCCCGACCGAGGGACCGCGGGTGCATCCGGCCTCGGGCCTGGGGCTCACTGCCGTGGTGCCTCCGCCCCGTTCAGGCCAGGGGGAATGAGGCTGCGTCGTCGCCCATGACGACGCGGGGATGCTCGGTGACGATGAAGTGCAGGCGGTCGGTGTCGAGGAACTGCTCGATGTCGGCCCAGATGTCGGGGAAGTCCGGCTCCCCCATGTGGGTTCGGTACGCGTCCATGCTCTCGAACCACTGCACCGTCACCCCGTCGAACCCGGGGTCGCTGTCGCCGTCGTAGTCGTCGAGCGGACGCGGGTGCTGCTCGTAGCGCACGACATGGCGCCCGCTCAGGCTGGCGGCGATGAGGGGGCCGTGGACGTCGCGCCAGTGGGCGTGGAACTCGGCCGGGGTGAGACCCTCCCTGCGGCGCAGCAGGCACGTCAGCCTGACCATCGAACCTCCCTGGTGTGCCGGGAGCCGACGCCGGCGGTCGGCACTTCCCGCACGCTAGGCCGTTTGCCTGCCGCGGGGAGGGTGAGCGTGAGGCCGGACGTCGACCCGCCCGTGCTGCCACCAATGGGGAACTCCGCCCGTCCCGTACTCTTGCCCTCCATGCCCGCGTCCCACGTCGTGCTGATCGTCCTGGCCGGGGTGGGTGCCGGCATCTTCAACGGCGTGGCGGGCGGCGGCAGCCTGATCTCCTTCCCGATCCTGCTCGCGCTCGGGTACCCGGCCCTCACGGCCAACATCACCAACACCGTCGGGATCTGGCCCGGCTATCTGGCCTCGGCCGCCGGGTACCGCAGGGAGATCGGTGACCAGGCTCACCGGCTCGCCCGGCTCACCCCGGTCGCCCTCGCCGGCGGGGTCGCCGGTGCGGTGCTCCTCCTCACGACGTCCCCGGCGACCTTCGACGACGTGGTCCCCTGGCTCGTCCTGGGAGCAGCCGCCCTCTTCGCCGCCCAGCCCGCGCTGCGGCGTGCCCTCGACCGTGGCTCGTCCCACCCCCGCACCCGGCCGGCGCTCCTCGTCGCGGGGGTGTTCGCCGCATCCGTCTACGGCGGCTACTTCGGCGCCGCCATGGGCGTCATGTTCCTGGCGGTGCTGGGCCTGGCACTGCCCGTGTCCCTCGCCCACACGAGCGGTCTGCGCTCGGTGCTCTCCATGATCGTCAACGGCATCGCCGCCGTGGTCTTCATCATCCACGGGGGCCTGGCGTGGGAGGCGGTCGGGCTGCTCGCCGTGGGCAGCCTCGTCGGGGGCTACATCGGGGCCCGCGTCGCCCTGGCCCTTCCCGCGCCGGCACTCCGCCTCGTCGTGGTGGTCATCGGCGTCGGCACGGCCGTGAAGCTGCTGGTCTGATCCCGCTCACCCGGCCGACAGGGGGTAATGGCCGATGACGGCGCCATCGACGGCGCGCCGCCGGGCCTGCCGCGCCGCACGCGCCTCGTCATGGCCGATCGGGACGAGGCGGACACGGGTGCCCGGCGCGCACTGGCCGAGCAGGCCGTGGTCGGCGGAGACCACCACGGCCACCACGGGGTAACCCCCGAGCGTGGCGTGGTCGGGCATGAGGATGACCGGGTCACCGTCGGACGGCACCTGCACCGCGCCGGTGACGACGCCCTGTGAGTCGAGCTCGCTTCCCTCCTCGGGCTGTCGCAGTGCCGTCGCGCCGCTCTCCTCCCTCAGCCTGATGCCGACCCGGTTGCTGTCCCCTGCGACGCCGAACACCATTCCGGCCAGCCGCTCCAGGGCGGCGGGCTCGAACCACTCGGGGTGCGGGCCCGGCACGACGCGGAGCTCCAGCGGAGCACCGCCGGCATCTACGTCGCTGGCGACGCCCGAGGCGACATGGTCTCCCAGCGGCGGCGCCCACGGGCCCGCGTAGAGCGGCTGCCCGGGAACGAGCGGCCCCGCACCGAGACCGCACAGCTCGTCGCTGGCGCTGCTCCCGAAGGCTCCGGGTCCGAGGAGCCCACCCGCGACCGACACGTAGGTGCGGCATCCCCCCCGAAGGGGGCCTACCTCGAGCACGTGGCCCTCGGCGAGCGGCAGCACCTGACCGGCCGGGACCTCCACGCCGTCGACGCGCACCCCGGGTGCGGCGCCGACGACGGCGACATGGGACGGCCCCCTGCTGCGCAGCCGTGTCCCACCGCCCGTGACCTCGATCGTCCCGGAGTCGTCCGCGTTGCCGACCAGCCGGTTGGCCAGGGTGAAAGAGACCGGATCGGCCGGTCCGGCGCCGGGTACCCCGATTGCCGCCACGCCCCTCCGCCCACCGTCCTGCACGACGGCGCGCAGCCCCGGCGCGACGACCTCGAGGACGAGCCGGGCCGTCGCGGGAGGAGACCACACCGGCGCCCGCACCGGCGTGGGATCCACCGGGTCACCCGCGCCGGCGACGGTGAGGCGCACCCGGTCCCCCGGCGCCAGCAGCGCGTACGGGGGTGTCTCGGGGGAGAAGAGCGTGACGCCGGTACGGCCGACCAGTTGCCACCCTCCAGGCGACGCCGTCGGGTAGACAGCGGCGTGGCCGTTGGCGAGCGCGACGGAGCCGGCAGGCACCACAGGGCGCGGGCGATCGCGGCGCGACACGGCGCGCAGCGGCTCGGGGAGCCCGTCGAGATACGCGAAGCCCGGGGAGAATCCTATGACGGCGACGGTCAACGGCCACTCCGTCAGGTACGCCACCACCTGATCCGTGGCGCACCCGACGAGCGCAGCCACCTCGGCCAGGTCGGGCCCGTCGAAGACGCACGGCACCGTCGCGAGCCCGCCCGGCGGCTTCCCGCCGTCGGCAAGGTCATGCCCCACGAATCCTGCAATCACCCGTGCCGCGGCGGCCCACACGGGTTCGAGATCCGCGTCGCGATCGGTCAACAGGACCGCGACCGCGGCGAAGCCGCTGACCACATCGACCTCTCCCGTGTCGGCCAGCTCCCGCACCAGCGCCTGCGCCAGGGCCCGGCCCGCGGCCGGGTCGGCGACCCCGATCAGGAAGGCGCGATCACCGAGAAGCCTCAGCTCCCCCGCGGGGATGGACTGCATCATGCATGCGCCGGCGCAATCACGTCGATGCCCGATTCGGCCATTACCTGGCGGACCGCTGTCGCGATGGACACCGCGCCGGGCGAGTCACCGTGGACGCACAACGTGTCCACCCAGAGTGTCAGCACGCTGCCGTCGCTGGCGGCTACGGCGCCGCGGGCCAGGCTGAGTGCCTGCGCGGCGGCCTCCTTGGGGTCACTCAACACCGCGCCTGCGACACCGCGATCGACCAGACCTCCGTCCGACCGGTACGACCGGTCACAGAACCCCTCCTCGCACGCCGGCACCCCGTCACGCAACGTCATCGCCATGGCGCGGCAGCCCGACGGGAGCACGAGCGCGACGCCCTCGCCGCAGCTGTCTCTCACCGCGTCGCGCAAAGTCTCGTAGATCGCGCCCCCCTTGGCGACCTCCTCGTAGAGGGCGCCATGCGCCTTCACCGACTCGATCGCCGTGCCCGCGGCGCGGCAGATCCGCTCGAGCGCCCCCAGCTGCTCGCTCAGCGAGGAGCGGAGCTCGCCCCGGTCTATCTCCATCGGGCGGCGGCCGAACCTCTCGCCGTCGGGATAGGAGGGGTGGGCCCCGACCCGCACGGAGTGCTCCAGCGCGGCAGCCACGGTGGCGGCCATGGACGCCTCGCCGCCGGCATGGCCGCCACAGGCGATGTGCGCCGTGGTGATCAGACCGAGCAGCTCTCGCTCGACCTCGACACCCGCGGCGTCGCTGGCCTCGCCCACGTCGGCGTTCAGATCGATGGTCCGCTTGTGGAACACGTGCTCACCCCGCCTCGAGTCGTTCCACCACGATGCCGTCGCGGTAGACCACGCGCTGGTTGCGCCGCGTCGGCATGAACCGCCCCCCGAGCGCCACACCCCGCGCCTCCAGGCGACGCAACGCCCACACCACCTCGCGCCAGGGCACCTTGAACGACTCGCGGCTCCAGACCTCCCAGGCGACCACGCCCCAGCGCGCCAGCATCTGGTGCGCCACCGACTCGGCCAGCTCCTCGTTGCCCGGCGAGAGCACCCCGTCGTCGACCGCCGGCGTCCCGAGCACCTCGGCTCCCGGCAGGAGCGACCAGCGACCCTCCCCGATGCCGGTTCCCACGGGCGCGCGACGGCGGGCGAGACGCCCCGACGGGCGCCGCACGGTCCGAGTCCGCCAGCGGTCGCGGGCCGAGAGCAGCGAGCGCACGGCCGAGAAGGCGTCGGCCGTGACGAGGCCGCGCGCGACCAGGTCCCACAGCCCCTCGTCCACCTCGGCCGGGAGACGGCCGGTGAGCGGAGAGAGCTCGGGACGGAAGCAGGCGCCCCGCGTCCGCAGGGCCGCGAGCACGTCAGCCGCCGCGCCGACCTCCGGCTCGGACGCGACCGCTCCGGCCCGCACGGCGCGCAGGATCGTCTCGAGGTCGTCGCGCACGACAAAGGCGAGCGGCGTGGCCGGCGACGGCGTGCCGCTCCGACCGGTCCGCTCGGCCCGGGGGGTGAGGCGTCCCCACACCACCTCGCCGGAAAGGCACAGCTCGTCGAGCCAGCGGGGGTCGTAGTCGGTGACCCGGGCCGGGAGGATCTGGGCCTCCCACTCCGCCGCCGGCGCCTCGATACCCTCCAGTTGCTCGAGCACCTGGAGCAAACCCGCCCGTCCCTCGACCCGGCTGTCGGGCGTCGCATGCTGCCAGTGCGTCAGGAAGCGCACGTAGTCCGCGATCGGTACCGCCTCGACCATGCGACGGCGCCGGCTGCGGCTGGCCCCGTGTAGTCGGACCAGGAGATTGCGCGCGCACCAGCGGCCGTCGGGCAGCTCGATGGCCGAGCCCCTGGCCTCGAGCCGGGCCAACGCGGTCCGCGCCCGGCCTTCCGACAGCGGCGCGCCCATCGGGGCCCCGGATGGCAGCGGCGCGTCGGCGATCAGCTGCTCGACCGAGACCGGCCCGGCCAGCTGGAGGTGACCGGCCACACAGGCGGCCGCGGCATCGTCGTCAGAGCCGAGCGAGGCGGCGGTGTCACGGCGCTCCGTGGCCACCCAACAGCCGTCGAGCAGGCCCGCCCTGCCCGCGGCGGTCAACGCGTCGTACCAGCCCGCCCAGTCCCGACAGGGACGGGCCACCACGAGCGAGAGCAGCAGGTCGTGGAGCTCGTCCGGATCGCGCGGGCGCGGGCAGACCTGGTCGAGCACCATCGCGACCGCTTCGGGATCGAGAGCGGCCAGCTCCGTGGCCGGTACGGGCAGACCGTCGGGGCCGAGTTCGCCGAGGCCACGACGCAGCGAGAGTGCCCGTGTGCGCCGCTCCTCGAGCGGCGCGTCGTCGAGGTAGGTGAAAGGGCGCCCACTCAGGATGGCGTGCGAGAACGGCGAGGGTTCCGACGACTCGACCGTGTGCACAGCGATGGCGCCGGACTCGACCTTCGACCACAGCTCGACCAGGCCCTCCACCGACAGCCCCTCGTGCAGGCAGTCGTCGACCGTCTGGCGTGCCAGCACGTGGTCCGGCACCGCCACCGGCCCGGGCGGCGCGTTCTCCTGGCAGGCCGCCAGGCCCGGCCACACCGCGGCCAGCAGGTCGTCCGCCTCCATGCGCTGCAGATGGATCGGGCGACGCTTGCCTCCGCTCATGCGGGGCAGGACGAGCGCACGGTTGAGGTTCCAGCGCCAGCGCGCCCCGAGCATCGGGTGGGGGAGCACAGCCTGGGTCAGCACCTCGGGCACACGGGCACTCGACAGCATGGACTGCACGCGCGTGAGCGGGAAGCTGTGCTGGGGCCCGAGGGAGAGCACGACGGTGTCGTCGTCCGCTGCCGCCTGCAGCTCGAAGTCGAACGACACGCAGAACCGCTTGCGCAGCGCCAGGCCGAGGGCACGGTTGATGCGACCGCCGAAGGGTGCGTGGATGATCAGCTGTGATCCCTCGCTCTCGTCGAAGCAGCGCTCCACCACGATGCGCTCGCGGGTGGGCAGGTGCCCCAGTGCGTCCAGGCCGGCGGCGCAGTAGGCCACCACCTGCTGGGCCACCTCGGCCGAGACGCCGGCACGCTGGCGCACCAGGGAACGGGCCCCGTCACCATCCCCGACGCGCAGGAGCGGCTCGAGCGCCGCCCGCAGGTCGCTGACCGCCTCGGAGAGCTCGGCCGTGCGTGCCGGGGCCTCGCCAAGCCAGAACGGAATCGTCGGAGGCA
Organism: Acidimicrobiales bacterium; assembly: GCA_049514295.1. Lineage (GTDB taxonomy): Bacteria > Actinomycetota > Acidimicrobiia > Acidimicrobiales > RAAP-2 > Bog-473. The sequence goes on along the minus strand of JBEKVF010000045.1, from coordinate 8,387 downwards.
GGTCCCCGGCGTCGTGGACCCGCACCGTGCCGACCTCGACCTTGGCGACGCGCCACGAGTGCGTCCCGAGCAGGAAGATGTCCCCCGCCGTCGCCTCGACTGCGAAATCCTCGTGCACCGAGCCGACGGTCACCCCGTCAGGGTCGAGCACGACCCGGTAGTCGCCCGTCTCGGGAATGGCGCCCCCACCCGTCAGCGCAGCCAGCCGCGCGCCCCGTCGCGCTCGCAGGCGCCCGTTCACCGCGTCGTGGTGCAGGTGCGCGCCCCGTCGCCCTCGTCCGGTCTCGATCCCCCAGCTCGCCAACGCCACCACGTCGTCGAAGTCCTTGCGGGACAGCTCGGCGTAGGGGGCGGCACGCCTGGTCATGGCCCACATGGCCTCGACGTCGCGTTCGTCGGTGGAGGCCACCTCGGCCACGAGCTGTTGGGTCAGCACGTCCAGCGGGGCGACCGGGGGTTCGAGCAGGTCGAGACGGCCCTCGCGCACTGCTGCGAGCAGGGCGGTGCACTCGACCAGCTCGTCGCGCGTCGTCGGGTAGAGGCGGCCCGCCGGCGTCCCGTCCCGGTGGTGGTTGGCTCGGCCGACGCGCTGGAGGAAGGTGCCGATGGCGCGTGGCGACCCGATCTGGCAGACGAGCTCGACGGGGCCCACGTCGATACCGAGCTCGAGCGACGCCGTGGCCACGAGCGCGCGCAGGTCGCCGGCCCGCAGGCGCGTCTCGACGATGCGCCGCCGGGCGGCGGAGAGGCTGCCGTGATGCGCGGCGACGAGAAGCGATGCGTCGACGTCGCCTTCGCGTGCCGGCTCGTCGTCGGCCAGCCGCTCAGCCAGCTGGTGCGCGACCCGTTCCGCCATCTTGCGGGTGTTGACGAACACGAGGGTGGTGCGATGGTGCCGGGTGTGCTCCGCGATGCGGTCGAGGATGTCGGACATCTGGCCACCACTCATCACGGCCTCGAGCTCGGTGGAGGGAAGCTCGATGGCGACCTCGAGGTCGCGGGCGTGGCCGCAGTCAACGATCACCGTCGGCGGACGGCCCTCGTGGACTCCGGAGAGCAACCTGGCCACGAGACCGAGCGGTCGCTGTGTCGCGGAGAGCCCGATCCGCTGGAGCCGGCCGCCGCTCTCGGTCACGAGCGCATCGAGGCGTTCGAGACTCAGCGACAGGTGGCTGCCCCGCTTGTCGCGGGCGAGCGTGTGCACCTCGTCGACGATCACGGTGCGCACGCAGCGCAGCAGGGCCCGTGACGATGGCGCGGTGAGAAGGAGGTAGAGGGACTCCGGTGTGGTGACGAGCAGGTCGGGCGACTGCTTCTTCATGGCGGCCCTCTCGGCCGGTGGGGTGTCGCCGGTGCGCACCGCGATGCGGAGTCCGGGGTCGGGACAGCCGAGACGGGCGGCCTCCTCCCGGATCTCCGACAGCGGGACGTGCAGGTTCTCGTGCACGTCGACTGCCAGCGCCCGCAGCGGCGAGATGTAGAGGACCTCGGGCGTGCCACCCGCCCGCGCGCCGGCCTCGGCCGCCCGGTAGGCCGCGTCGATGGCCACGAGGAACCCCGTCAGCGTCTTGCCCGAACCGGTCGGCGAGGCGACCAGCACGTCGTGGCCTTCGGCGATGTGCGGCCACGCCGCCGACTGCGGGGGCGTCGGCCCAGCCGGGAACCGTCGGGCGAACCAGCTCGCCACGGCGGGGTGGAACAGCGACTCGGGTGAGGCGTCGGGCACGCCCCCTATTCCACCAGGATGCTGTGACCCTGGCGACGCGGGACCCCGCCGGTACCGTTCTAGGCGGGAGGCCGGCGGCCCCAGCAGGAGATCATCGGCGGCTGGGCCAGGTCGAGCCTGCCCGCGACCACGGCGGAGAGGTGCTGCTCGATCTCGGCCTCCGTGGCGATGCCATGGTCCAGGAGCTGGTCCCGGATGAGGTTGATCGTCGCCGTCTCGAGGTGGTTGCAGGCCGGGTCGCTCACCGGGAAGGAGGCATCGGCCGCCACTTCGACCAGGCCGGCCTCCCGGAGCCGCCTGGGCAATGAGCGGCCAAAGGCGAGGTCGACGCCGCGTTCGGCCAGAAGTGACCGGAAGCCGCGGCGCAGGCGGTTGGCCAATGCCTGCTCGGGTCCTGTCTCCTCCAGGCAACTGAGCGGCTGCAGTGCCGGATCGGCATCCTCCACGAGCAGCACTCCGCCGGGACAGAGGGAGCCCACCATGTTGTCGAGGGCGGCGTCGCGCTCGGGCACGTGCACCAGGACGAGGCGGGCGTGGACGAGGTCGAAGGGCCCGCCGGGGGGCGGAGCCGCCGCGACATCGTGCTCGAGGATCTCGACGTTGGGCGCGGCCGCTCCCGTGGCCCACGACAGATTGATGTCGGTCGCGAGCACGTGCCCGCCCGGGCCCACCCGCTCCGAGAGACGGGCGACCACCGTCGTGCCTCCGGCACCCACCTCCCAGCAGCGCCAGCCGTGGGTGAGTCCGAGTCTGTCGAAGTGACGGAAGGTCGAAGGGTCGAAGAGTGCGGCGAACGCGGTGAAACGGTCCATCGCCTCGGGCGCGTCGTTGTTGAGGAGATAGCGGTCCGCGTTCACGGGGAGGCGGACGGCGCTGGGTGGGCCAGGTCGTGCGACGTCCCGACGTAGCGGTCGAGCACGTCGGCCACCTCGGCGCGGCCCTCCTCAATCAGGGTCGCCGTCGCCGAGAAGTCACGGTACTGGCCTGACGGCTCCCCGCCGCCGCTGAAGACGACCACCTCCACGCCCGGTGGCAGTGAGGCCAGCTCGCGCACGAAGCGCGCGTGAATGGCAACGAAGAACGCCGTCAACGCCGCCTCGGCCGGGCGGCGAGGCGGGCGGGGGTGGTAATGCAACGGACCGCAGAGCAGCACGTAGATACGGTCGCACCCGGCGACGAGTGCGCGGCTGATCGGCACGTTGTTGACCACGCCGCCGTCGACCAGCACGTCGTCGTCGATCGACACCGGCGGGAAGATGGAGGGGATGGCCGAGGAGGCCAGGATGGCCTCGACCGCGGGACCGTGCCCGATCCAGCGCTCTCTCCCGTCGGTGAGCGACGTCGCCACCACCTCAATCGGGATGGAGGAGTCCTCGAGGTTCTCGTAGTCGATCCCTGCCTCGATGATGGCACGCAGCCCCGAATTCGCGTGCACGGCGGCGCGCTTCTGCAAGAAGGCCCAGGGTCCGTCGAAGGTGCCGCGGGGGAAGATGTCGGTGCCCTTCACGTCCCGCCAGATGGTGGCCATGCGCTCGATCCCCTCGAGGGTCGGGTTGCCGGCGTACGACGCGCCGTTGATGGCACCGACGGAGGCGCCGAAGACCCGGTCCGCCCGGATGCCGCGGCGGATCAGCTCCTCGAGCATGCCCACCTGCACCGCGCCGCGGCTGCCGCCGCCCGCCAGCACGAAGGCGGTCCTCTGCGGCGCGGGCCAGCGAACTCCGTCGGCACCGTGCCGCCGCTGCGCCCACCTCCCGCGGAGACGCTCGGACCAGGTGGTGGTCGCCGCTCCGTCGGTGGGGGCCGCGGTGCTCACGGTGCGGCCCGAGGTGGCGGCGGGGATTGCTGGTCGCGGGACTGCTGGCGCTCGCGCCACGCCTTCCGCCCGGCCAGGTCGTGGCGCACTGCCCACATGATGACGAGGACGGCCAGCACGACCATGGCCACGACGAAGATCCCGAAGATCGCGAAGAAGGCGACGTTCGTCGCCGGCGCCAGCGGGACGAGGGCAGGTGCCATGCAGTTGCCAGGGTATGTCACACCCCGTGGGCACACTGCACCGATGGTCCTCGTCGCACCACGCCCGCTGCGCCGGCCCGCACCTCCCGGCGTCGCGCCGGCGGATCGTGGCAGCGGGAGAGAGGTGCTCGCGCTGCTGCGGGGTGACACCGCAGCACGACCCCGCTTCGATCCCGAGCTGGCCGGCGGCCTCCGGGCCTGGCTCGAGGACGCCGCCTACGACGTCGTGGCCACCAGGGGCGAGCACGCCCCGCCCCTCTTCCTCGGGCCGAGCCAGTTGCTCGGCTCGCCCGCGGGATGGCGCGACGACGAAGGGCTGTCCGACGAGCTGATCCTCTCGCGTCTCGCGCACGCTTTGTTCCGCCAGCTCGTCCACGAGGGGGAGCTCGGCGACCCGCTCCGCGACGCGCTCGACGCGCTGCGTGCCTCCGGGGCCGAGGCCCTCGTGGGCCACGTCGAGTCGCTGCCTGCTGCGGCGCGGACGGCACTCTCCGAGATGATGGCGTCGCACGCGGCGAACATGGAGGAGATGGTCCCCCGGTTCGCACCGGTCTGGATGCCGCGGACGAATGACCGCGTGGCGATCCCGCTCGCGGGGGGTCGGGTGGTGCTGCACGGCTCCTTCGACCTGCTGGTGGGTCTGCCGCAGCCGGCCACCGCCTCGCTGTGCGCTCTCGGGCTGTCGACAAGCGGACCGTGGGCCCGGGAGCGGCGGTCGCTGCACTACCTCGCCCTGCTCGAGACCCTGCGCAGCGGCACTCCCCCGTTCCGCCTGGCCCTGCTCGAATCGGCGACCGGCCGCTACGGCGTCGAGGACGTGCGCGAGGAGCACCTCCGGGCGATCGCCTCGCACCTCTGCGCGTGGCTGGCCACGGGTCCGCATGGCTGACCGGCTGACCGACGTCCTCGTGGCGCCGGTGACGGCCGTCGATCCGTCATCGTGGGACGCAGCGCTCGAGGAGGCGAAGGGCATCCTGGCCGGGTTGGCCGTCCGGCGGGCGGGGGCGGGCCCGTTCCGCGTCACCGGTCACGAGGTCAGAGCCGCTCTCTGCGGCGCCGCCGCCGATCTCGCGGAGCAGCCGCCCTTCGCGTGGTCCGCGCGCACGGCGCGGCGCGCCCTCGGGCTGGCGGCCGTACGCCTGCTGGTTGCGGGCCGCGCCCGCTCTCCCGTCGAGGCGGTGCGCGCCCGGCTCGAGGAGTCTTCGGGCTGGGTACGTGACGGCAACCCCTGCGCCTCGCAGCTCGACCGCTGGGTCGCCGGGCTCTCGCCCGCAGGCCGGACCGCGGTAGGCGCCGAAGCGGTGACCTGGGCCACCCGCCTGTGGTGTGCCCTCGACTGGTCGGCCCTGGGATCGCCGCTCGGCATCGGACGCGACCGCTGGTGGGACAGCCCGCACTCCGCACTGCTCGCCCTGCGGGGCCGCGCCGAGGTCCGCACGGACCGCGCCAACCTCGTCGTGCTGTCCGGGCCGCGCCGCGAATCGGTACGCGCCGAGCTCGCCCTCGTGACCCTCGTCGAGTCGCTGCGGACCCGTGGCGGCGCCGTCCCCGGGCGTGTGGTCGGGTGGTGGCCCGACTCCGGCCACCTTGTACGGGTCGAGCCGGAGCCGGCGGTGCTCACTCTGGGTGCCGAGGCCGTGGCGCTGGTGCTGGCCGGAGCAGGTCCCCCGGTGCGCTTCGCCGCCTGAGGAGCCTCCCGGGTCCTCTATCGTTGGCACCCCCATGGGAACGCGCGAGGACATCAGGAACGTGGCCATCGTGGCCCACGTCGATCACGGCAAGACGACGCTGGTCGACGCCCTGTTGCGCCAGACCGGCGCCTTCGGGGAGCACGAGGAGCTGACCGACCGGGTCATGGACTCGGGCGACCTCGAGCGGGAGAAGGGCATCACCATCCTGGCCAAGAACACGGCCGTGCGCTGGGGCGGCGTCAAGCTCAACATCGTCGACACCCCCGGACACGCCGACTTCGGGGGCGAAGTCGAGCGCGGGCTGACCATGGTCGACGGCGTGCTCCTGCTGGTCGACGCCTCGGAGGGCCCTCTGCCCCAGACCCGCTTCGTGCTCCGCAAGGCGCTCGAGGCCGGCCTCCCCGTGGTTGTGGTGATCAACAAGGTCGACCGGGCTGACGCCCGTATCGCCGAGGTGATCCACCAGGTCGAGGAGCTCTTCTTGGACCTCGACGCCGACGAGGACCAGATCGACTTCCCGATCCTCTACTCCAACGCCAGGGCCGGCTGGGTCAGCACCGAGCTCGGGGTCGAGGGCGTGAACGTCGAGCCGCTCTTCCGGACGATCATCGACCACGTCCCGGCGCCCTCGTTCGACGAGGACATGCCGACCCAGGCCCTCGTCTGCAACCTGTCGGCCTCGCCCTATGTCGGGCGGCTCGCCATCTGCCGCGTCCACAACGGCACCCTGGTCAAGGGCAGCACCGTGGGCTGGTGCCGGCTCGACGGCACCGTGGAGAAGGTCAAGATCACCGAGCTCTACGTGACCGAGGCGCTCGACCAGGTGCCGGCGGAGTCGGCCGGCCCTGGCGAGATCGTATCCGTGGCCGGCCTCGCCGAGGTCACGATCGGCGAGACCCTGGCCGATCCCGACCGGCCGATCGCACTCCCCGCCATCACGGTCGACGAGCCCAGCCTGGCGATGACCATCGGCATCAACACCTCGCCACTGTCGGGAGCGGACGGGACGAAGTTGACGGCCCGGCTGCTGAAGTCCCGCCTGGACGCCGAGCTGGTCGGCAACGTGGCCATCCGGGTGAGCAACACCGACCGGCCCGACCTCTGGGAGGTGCTCGGCCGTGGCGAGCTGCAGCTGGCCGTGCTGGTCGAGACCATGCGGCGGGAGGGTTTCGAGCTCACCGTCGGCAAGCCCCAGGTCGTCACCCGCGAGATCGACGGAAAGGTCCACGAGCCGGTGGAGCGGGTGTCGGTGGACGTGCCCGACGAGTATCTCGGCGTCGTGACCCAGCTGCTCGCCCTGCGCAAGGGGAACATGCTCGAGATGGTCAACCACGGGACGGGCTGGGTGCGGCTCGACTACCGGGTCCCGGCCCGTGGCCTGATCGGCTTCCGCACCGAGTTCCTGACCGAGACCCGTGGGACCGGCATCCTCCACCACGTGTTCGACGGGTGGGAGCCCTGGCACGGCGAGCTGCGCACCAGGCGGAACGGGTCGATGGTGGCGGACCGCCGGGGGGTGACGACGACCTTCGCGCTGATGAACCTCCAAGAGCGCGGGACGCTGATCGTCGGGCCGACCGAGGAGGTCTACGAGGGGATGATCGTCGGAGAGAACGCCCGGGCGGAGGAGATGGACGTCAACCCGACCAAGGAGAAGAAGCTCACCAACATGCGGTCCTCGACGGCCGAGGAGTTCGCGCGGCTGACGCCGGCGATGCAATTCTCCCTGGAGCACGCGCTGGAGTTCATCGCCGAGGACGAGTGCGTCGAGGTCACGCCAAAGGTGGTGCGCCTCCGCAAGGTGATCCTGGACCAGGCGACACGGGGACGGCTCCACAGCCGCGCCCGCGACGCCCGGGACCAGGCCGCGAAGGGGTAGGGACCCAGGGAGGACGGAGGGCAGCATGGGGGACGTCGGCGTCGGGAGGAACGAGGGCTTCGACCACATGACCGTGGTCGTCACCGATCTGGACGACGCCCGGCGCTTCTTCGGGCTCCTCGGCTTCGTCGAGTGCATCGCGGTGGTGGCCTCGGGTGAGGAGATCGCCCGCTACATGGGGATCCCGGGATGGGAGGCGGACCACGTGACCCTCGTGCTGGACGATGCACCGGTACACCAGGAGGTCCAGCTCCTCCGGTTCCACCATCCCACGGCGACGGCCGATGCGGGCGCCGGGTCGTTGGCACGGACCGGCTTCAACCACGTTTGCTTCCGCGTGAGCGACCTCGACGGCATGCTGGCCCACCTGTCCGCGCACGGGGTGACGCCGCGCAACGAGGTCATGGACTTCCACGACAGGCGCCTCGTGTTCCTCGACGGCCCGGGCGTTGTCGTCGAGCTGGCCGAGTGGGTGAGTGGGTCGGCCGGCTGGGGCGGTCACCTAGCATGAACCGCCTGGAGGGATGGCAGAGCGGACGAATGCACAGCTCTTGAAAAGCTGCGAGGTGCGAGCCTCCGTGGGTTCGAATCCCACTCCCTCCGCCGTGTGGGCTAGCGCGGCTCGGCCCGCTCGTCGTTCTGGGCGGTGCGCAGCCGCTTGGCCAACGTCTGGAGCAGATTCCAAGCGATCGTCGCGTTCTGCTGCACGAGTGGTCGAAACTCCCAGTAGGTGAGCCCGGTGCACACGAGCTCGGTATCCGCAGTGACAGTTGCCGATCGTGCGCCCTCATCGATGAGCGCGATCTCGCCGAAGTAGTCACCTTCCGACAGCGTGGAGCGTTGCTGGCCACCGACGGAGACTGTTGCCTGGCCTGACTCGATCACGAAGAACGCCGCTCCGCCCGTTCCCTCCTTGGTAATCGTGTGCACGGGGTCCAAATTCCACGAACCCGGCCCCGGGGGCTCAAAGTGAAGCGCTGGTGTCACCGGTGCAGTCGTTTGTGCCTCCCTGGATTGGTATTCAGGAATCCTCTTTGCTGTGGCGAAGTCTCAGCCACCTGGTGAGGACTCG
>JBEKVF010000044.1:0-10746 GCA_049514295.1 Acidimicrobiales bacterium | reverse complement strand
GCACCGGGGGGCCACCGCGGACGCCTTCCTCTCCGCGAGAACCGCGACGGCCTCGGCGGTCTGCAGGTCCCCGACGTCCTCGTCGACACCGCTCACGATGACCTCCGGGTCGAATCCCGCATCGCGCAGCACCCGCAGTCTCGCCGGGGAGCCCGACGCAAGGACCAGGCGGGGGGCCGTGGTCGCGGTCACGGGTGTGGGCGCGCCCGGTAGTACCCGTGCATCAGCTCCGTCGCCCAGGCGGGCTGCCGCACCGCGGTGTCGTCGGGCTCGAACTCCCGCATGTAGGGCTTGACGTCGAGGACGGGCGAGCCGTCGACGGCGTCGAGGCCGCGCACGTGCAGGTCGAGGCCGTCCACCCGCACGAGAGCACAGGCGGAGACACCGAGCCGGTTCGGCCGCATCCTGGCTCGCTGTGCGAACATGCCGACCACGGGCCAGTCGGGGTTGCCACGGGGCCGGCGGGCACCGGTTTGGACCTCGGACTCGTCGACCAGGTGGAACTGGAACACGACCACGAGGTGCGAGAAGTCGCCGAGCCCCGTCACGGCATCGGAACCGAACCGCGTGCCGTCGAGACGGATCACGGCCTCCACCCCACCCCAGTCGTCGTCGACGGCGTCGGTGCGACCGCCCACCACGACACCCACGGGCTCCAGCGCGATCACGGGCGCCAAAGCTAGTTTGAGCGCCGTGCGGTCACGTCGCCAGGGCCAGGAGCGCGGCGACTGATCGGGGCCATCACCACCAACGAGCTCCGCCGGCGGGTCCGTGACCGTTCGGCGGTGATCACCTGCCTCGTGGCACCGCTCGCCATCGCCGCCATCCTCGGATTCGCCTTCGCCGGCAACGCCGCCACGAGCACCCTGCCGATCGGGGTCTCCGGCGCGCCGGCCGCCCTGGTGCGTGCGGCTGCACACGCCAGCCAGCTCCCGGACGACGTCGTGGTCCGGCTCGTCCCGAGCGCGGCGAGCGTCAAGCGGGAGGTGGCGGACGGCACTCTCGCCGCGGGCGTCGTCGTCTCCCGGGACCGCAAGAGCCTCTCCGACCTCCTCATCCCGATGGTGTCTCCCGGCGCCACGCCCTCGCCCGGCTTCGACGTCGTCGAGCGGGCGAACGCGCTGATCGGGCAGGAGGTGGCCGAGTCGCTGGCGGCCGGGCTGGCGAGCCGGTTGTACGCCGGCCGCCTGGGCCGCGGGACGGCGACCGACGCGGCGGCCATCTCCGTGTCCGCCAGCACCCTGGGCAACGGGGGCAAGGCGGTGCTCGACTACTTCGCGCCCTCCATCGCGATCATCTTCCTCTTCATCGGCAGCGGCCTCGGCATGCGCTCCCTCATGATGGAGCGGGTGACCGGGACCCTGGCCCGGCTGGCGGCGGCGCCCATCAGGGCGGGCGCCATCGTGTGGGGGAAGCTGCTCGCCATCGCCCTCACCGGGCTCACCTCCATCCTGATCGTGTGGGGCGTGACGGCCGCCGTGTTCGGCGCCGACTGGGGCGACCCCCTCGGAGTGCTGCTGATGTGCGTGGGCGCCACGGCGGCCATGTGCGGGCTCGGAGCCCTCCTGACCTCGTTCGCCCGCACCCCGCAGGAGGCCTTCGCGGCGTCGCTGGTGGTCGGCCTGGTGCTGGCGCTGCTCGGGGGCAACCTCCTCCCGCCCGGCGCACTCCCCGAGGGCCTCCAGGTGCTCAGCCTCGGTACACCGAACGGCTGGGCGCTGGTCGGGTTCGGCCGCCTGGCGCTGCTCCGGGAACCGGCGTCATCGGTGGTCGGCCCGTTCCTGGTCCTGTGCCTCATCGCGGTCGTCACGGGCGGGCTCGCCATGTCCCGGGTGCGCCGGATGGTGACGCCGTGATCCCCATCGTGCGGGTCAACCTGCGCCGGGCGGCCGGTGACCGGCGCTTCCTCTTCGTGGCCACCGTGTTCCCGGTCCTGTTCATCCTCGTCACCGGAATCCTGGCCGGGAGCCCCAAGGAGCCGGTCGGCCTCGTGCACCCGTCGCAGCGCCTGCTCCAGCTGGTCGCCCGCACCGGCGACCTCAAGGTGCGGCTGGAGCCGGACCGGGCCCAGCTGGGCGACGACATTCTGCGCGGGCGGGTCGTCGCCGGGCTGGTCGGGCTGCCGTCGCCGCCGGGATCGATCCGCGTCGACTTCGTCAGCGAGTCGGCATCGACCAGCGCGGTGCAGGCCCGTACCGACGTGGTGGCCCTGCTCGACCTCATGGCCGCCGAGGGCACGCGTACGGCCGTGACCGACGTCACGCTCGCCCACACCGACCTGCCGGCCGCGCTCAGCCCCTTCTCGTACGTCGCACCGGCCGACCTGGTCCTGTTCCTGGGCATCACCGTGCTCCTCCTCGCCTCGGGCGTGGTGGAATCGCGCCGTCTGGGCGTCATGCGGCGCCTCGCCGCGGCCCCGGTGCGGCGGCGGAGCGTGGTGGCCGCGCTGGTGGCGACGAGCATGTGCGTCGCAGCCGTGCAATCGGTGGGGCTCCTCGTGGTGGGACGGCTGATCTTCGGGGTGCACTGGGGCAATCCGGCGGGGGTCTTCCTGGTCCTCCTCATGCTGTCGCTGGCCTACGCCGGGGCCGCGGCGCTCGTGAGCATTCGCTCGCGCACCGAGGAGCAGGCGATCTCGCTGGCCGTCGTGCTCGGCATCGTGTGCGGCATGCTGGGCGGCTGCATGTACCCCCTCGACGTCGTGGGACCCGTCGTGCGGGCCGTCGGTCACGTGGTGCCCCAGGCCTGGGCCATGGATGCCTTCGTGAAACTGATCTACGACCACGCCGGCCTGGTCGCGGTCCTCCCGGAGGTCGGGGTCCTCGCGCTGTTCGCCGCGGTGCTCGTGGCGCTGGCCCTGCGCGCCTATGCGCGGACGGTGTACTCGCCGGGATGAAAGCGCCGGGTCAGCCGGCGGAACTTCCACGTGTGGTCCGGCCACAGCGTCGTGTTGCGACCGCGGTGGTCCAGGTACCAGCTGCCGCATCCGCCGTCGACCCACACCGAGTGCTCGAGCCGCGCCTGCAGTCGCTCGTTGTATCGCTGCTGGACGCCACGCTTGACCTCGACCACGTGCACACCGGGCCGCGCCATGAAGGCCAGCGCGCTGGCGATGTAGTTGATGTGCGACTCGATCATGTAGATCATGGAGTTGTGGGCCAGCGTCGCGTTGGGCCCGATCATCAGGAACAGGTTCGGGAATCCGGCCACCGTGGAGCCGGCATAGGCCTCGACGCCGTTGGCCTTCCAGATCTCCGAGAGGCGGGCGCCGTCGCGCCCGACGATGTGCTCGGCGTAGGGGGGCTCGGCGGCCTCGAAGCCGGTTCCCATGATCACCACGTCGACCGGGCGGGCGATGCCGTCCTGCCCGACGACCTCGTGGGCGGTGAACGAGGCGACCGGTGACTCCACCACCTCGACGTTGGCCCGGATGAGCGAGGGGTAGTAGTCGTCGGAGAGCAACAGGCGCTTGCAGCCCGGCTCGTAGTGAGGGGTCAGCTGGGCGCGCAGAGCCTCGTCGGGGACCTGCCGGGCCAGGTGGTCCAGGGCCGCCTTCCTGATCGCGGCCTTGCGGCGGGTGCTGTGGCCGACGAAGACGGACAGCAACGACTCGAAGAGCCCGTAGATGCGCAGCCGCGACAGGCGCTGGGTGGCCGGCGCCTTGCGGTAGACGAGCTTGCGCAGGCTCGACACCGCGCGGTCCCGCCGCGGCACGATCCACGGGGGCGTGCGCTGGTACAGGTACAGGTGCTCGACCACCGGGGCGATCTGCGGCACGAACTGGATCGAAGAGGCCCCCGTGCCGACGACGCACACCCGCTTGCCGGTCAGGTCGAACCCGTGCTCCCAGCGGGCCGAGTGGAAGACCTTGCCCCGGAAGCCGTCAAGCCCGGGGAAGGCGGGGATGGACGGCTCGCTCAGCGAGCCGGTGGCCCACACCACCACGGGGGCGCGGTACTCCTCGCCCCCCGTGGTCCGCACGACCCACCTCTGCGCCGCATCGTCCCAGCGCGCCTCGTCCACGGCCCGGCCGAGGCGCAGGTGGTCCCCGACCTCGAAGCGGTCGACGCAGTCGCGCATGTAGTCCCAGATCTCGGACTGGGACGGGTAGGCGCGCGTCCAGTCGGGGTTGAGGGCGAAGGAGTACGAGTAGAGGTTCGACGGCACGTCGCAGGCGGCGCCGGGGTAGGAGTTGTCCCGCCAGGTGCCGCCCAGGTCGTTGCCGCGGTCGAGGACCACGAAGTCGTCGATGCCCATCGACCGGAGCCGGGCGGCCATGCCGATGCCGGAGAACCCGGCGCCGACGATGACGACGCGGTGCTCGTGGGTCACGGCGTCGAGGCGACGAAGGAGACGACCACCTCCGCCAGCTCCTCCCCGCAATCCTCCTGGAGGAAGTGCCCGCCACCGACGATCGTGGTGTGGGGCTGGCCCTGTGCCCCGGCGATGTTCTCCTTCAGGTTGCGGTCCGCCCCCCTCGTGATGGGGTCGCCGTCGCTGAAGGCGCACAGGAAGGGGCGGTCGAAGGCGGCCAGGCCCACCCAGGCGGCGACGTTGGCGTCATGGGCGGGATCGTCGGGCTGCGACGGCACCAGCATCGGGAAGGCCCGGGCCCCCGCCTTGTATGACTCGTCGGGGAACGGCGCGTCGTAGGCCGCCTCCACCTCGGGGGACACGGGCTTGGCGCACCCGCCCCGGACGATGCCGCCGGTCGGGAACTGCTCGACCTCCTGCGAGAAGCGCTGCCAGGCGAAGAAGGCCTCCCCCGGATTGGTGTCGCCGGTGGGCAGGAACGTGTTCGCCGCGACCACCCGGGCGAAGCGGTCGGGGTGCTCGCCCACCAGGCGCAGGCCGATGAGCCCTCCCCAGTCCTGGCACACCAGCGTGACTTCGCGCAGGTCGAGCCGGCCGAAGAGGAGCTCGCGCATCCACTCGACGTGGCGGGCGAACGTGTAGTCGCTGCGCTCGGTGGGCTTGTCCGAACGCCCGAAGCCGACCAGGTCGGGCGCGACGACCTGCAGCCCGCCCGCGGTGAGGACGGGAATCATCCTGCGGTACAGGTAGGACCAGGAGGGCTCGCCGTGCAGGAGGAGCACGACCGGCCCCGCCGGGTCGCCCTCGCGCAGGTAGTGCACGCGCAGGGTGCCGCCCTCGGAGTCGGCGACGTCGGCGTAGTGCGGCTCGAAGTCGTAGCCGGGCAGGTCGGCGAAGCGGTCGTCGGGGGTGCGGAGGGTCTTCATGCAGGCGGGAGCCTACGCCGTCCGCGCGCCGGGCCCCCCCGCTCCGCCCGAGATGCGCCCCGCAGTCACGGCCCGTAACCTGACTCCCACGTCACAGAATGCACCCGGTAGTGGGGAGGGAGCAACGCCATGGCCATGTCCGATGCCCAGGAGTACGACCCGTTCGCCGCCTTCGACGAAGTCATCGCGGGCACGACGCGGGACCCGTATCCCGACTTCGTCGCCCTCCGCCGCGACACGCCCGTCCGCAAGGGCCTGACCATATCGCCCGACGCGCTCCCCGAGGGCATCGACGTCGAACCGGGCTGGATCGCCTACCGCTACGAGGACTGCTCGCGCATCCTGCGGGACGCCAAGACCTTCACCTCGACCGGCTACGACGCCACCATCGGCATGGTGATGGGCCACATGATCCTCGGCATGGACGACCCCGAGCACCGCAGTCACCGGAACCTGGTGGCGCATGCGTTCCGGGAGCGGGCGCTGGCGCGCTGGGAGCCCGAGTTCATCGGCCCCATAGTCGACGAGCAGATCGACCGCTTCGCCCACGACGGCCATGCGGACCTGGTCCGCCAGCTGACCTTCGAGTTCCCGGTGCGGGTGATCTCGCGGCTGCTCGGTCTGCCCGAGGAGGACTTCCCGCAGTTCCAGCGCTGGTCGGTCGAGCTCATCGGGCTGGTGGCCGACATCGACCGCGGGCTGGCCGCCTCCGAGTCGCTGCGCGAGTACTTCGCTCAGGTGGTGGCGGAGCGCCGGGCCCGGCCGGCCGAGGACGTCATCAGCGACCTCGTCTCGGCCGAGGTCGACGGCGAGAAGCTGACCGACGAGGCCATCTACTCGTTCCTGCGCCTCCTGCTGCCGGCGGGCGCCGAGACCACGTACCGCTCGTCGGGCAACCTGCTCTACCTGCTGCTCACCCACCCGGACCAGCTCGAGGCCGTGCGCACCGACCGCTCGCTGCTCCCCCAGGCCATTGAGGAGGGCCTGCGCTACGAGCCGCCGCTGCTCACCATCAACCGGACCACCACCTGCGACGTCGAGCTCGCCGGGATGACGCTCGGCCCGGGCGAGAGCATCACCCCGCACATCGGCTCGGCCAACCACGACGAGACCCGTTGGGACGACCCCGAGACGTTCGACATCTTCCGCCCGTCGCTCCCCCACATCGCGTTCGCGCACGGCCCGCACATGTGCCTGGGCATGCATCTCGCCCGGCTCGAGACGCGTGCGCTCCTCAACCGCGTCCTCGATCGGCTGCCGGGCCTGGCCCTCGACCCCGGCGACTCGGACCCCCACATCCGGGGTGACGTGTTCCGCTCGCCCACCTCGTTGCCGGTGACGTTCCGCGCTGCCGCGTGACGTTCCCCGACGACATCTTCACCGAGCCCGAGCCGGATCCCGACACGCTGGCCAACCTCGGCCCGCTGCGGCCGATGGCCGGGACGTGGAGCGGGACGGTGGGCACCGACTCGCACCCCAACGCCGTGGGGACCGAGGACGACCGCTACGTCGAGCACTACGAGCTCACCCCGATTGACGCGCAGACCAACGGGCCGCAGCTCTTCTACGGCCTGCACTACCGCACCCGCATCACCAAGCCGGGCCAGATCGAGGCGTTCCACGACCAGACCGGGTACTGGCTGTGGGAGCCGGCGACGGACGGCATCGTGCTCACCCTGTCCATCCCCCGGGGCCAGGTGGCCATGGCCGGCGGCACCGCTGCGTCAGACGCGACCACCTTCGAGGTTTCGGCGCGGTCGGGGGACCCGCACTTCGGCATCATCACGAACCCGTTCCTCGACTACGCCTTCCACACCGTCGCCTTCACCATGACCGTCACCGTCACGTCGGACGCGGAGTGGTCGTATCACCAGGACACGACGTTGGAGGTGCGCGGCGTCGAGGGCACCTTCCCCCACACGGATCGCAACACCCTCACCCGGGTCGCGCCCCCGGTGCCCAACCCGATGGCTCAGACGATCTGACGCACCTCGACCTCGCCGCCCCGGGCGACGAGGACCGTGGTGACCATCGACGGCGGGAACAGGCCGTGCGAGATCACGCCCGGCGCGGCGTCGAGCCACTCGGCCAGCAGCGCGGGATCGGTGACGTCGCCGTGGTAGTCGGCCAGGATGCCGCCGTCGGGGGTGGGGGGAGCGTCCCGGAGCGCGGCCCCGGGCAGCGCGTGCAGCGTGGCGGCCAGCCCGAAGGCGAGGAGCTCGAGCGGGACGGGCGGGTGGAGCCGGTCGACCGGCTTGTCCGACGAGACGATGACGACGAAGCGGTCGGCGGCGGCGGCCACGATCCGCTCGCGGGTGTGCGCGCCTCCCCCGCCCTTGACCAGCCAGCCGGCCGGGTCGACCTGGTCGGCCCCGTCGATGGCCAGGTCGAGGCGATCGATGTCGGAGAACGGCCGCACGTCGAGGCCATGGGCGACCGCGAGCTCCGCCGTCGCCGGCGACGTGGCCACGCAGGTGATCGCCGGCCGGCGCCGGCCGAGTGCAGGGACGAGCTCGGCGACCGTCGTGCCCGTCCCGAGGCCCACCCGCATGCCGTCCTCGACCAGGGCGGCCGCAGCCAGCGCGGCGGCGCGCTTCTCGGCGGTGATGTCGGGCGCCGTCACGGCCGGGAGACGCTCAGCTGCGCGGGACGTCCTTCCACGGCAGCTCCTTGTCGGTGCGGACGTCGCCTGGGAGACCGAGCACCCGCTCCCCCAGGATGTTGCGCATCACCTCGGAGGTGCCGCCCTCGATTGAGTTGGCCCGCACGCGCAGGAACAGCTTGTGCACGTCGGGCGATCCCATCCCAACCAGGTCCGGACGGACCATCGGGTAGCCCGCCGGGAACAGCATGGCGTCATTGCCCAGAAGGTCCATGCACAGGTCGTAGACGCGCTTGTTCTCCTCGGCGTAGGCGAGCTTGGCCACCGAGCCCTCGGGCCCCGGTGTGCCGGCCTTGCGGGTCTGGGCGGCCCGCATGTTGGTCATGGAGAGCGCCTCGCTGCGGATGTAGCTCGAGACCACCCGGTCGCGCAGCGCGAGGGCGTGCGGCGACGTGTCCCCCTGCCAGCGCTCCTTCCAGATCCGGATCGCCTCGGCGATGGGGCCGCCGCCCCGGCGGGTGACCGCTCCACCGATGGAGACCCGTTCGTTCATGAGCGTGGTCACGGCGACGCGCCACCCCTCGCCCTCGGCACCGATGCGCGCGCTGTCGGGCATGCGCACGTCGGTAAAGAAGACCTCGTTGAACTCGGCCTCGCCGGTGATCTGGAACAGGGGGCGCACCTCGACACCCGGCGCCTTCATGTCGACCAGGAAGGCCGTCATCCCGTTGTGCTTGGGCACGTCGGGGTTCGTGCGCGCCACGATCAACCCGAACGACGAGATGTGCGCCAGCGTGGTCCACACCTTCTGCCCGTTCATCAGCCACTCGTCACCGTCGCGCTCAGCTCGGGTCGACAGCCCGGCGACGTCAGAGCCGGCTCCCGGCTCGCTGAAGAGCTGGCACCAGATCTCCTCGTTGTCGAAGAGCGGGCGCAGGTAGCGGGCCTTCTGCTCGGGCGTCCCGTGGGTGGCGATAGTGGGCGCGCACATGCCGTAGCCGATGGGGTTGCGCACCCCGGCAACGGGGGCACCCCCTTCGTGCAGGCGAGACTGCGCATGCTGGTGGTCCCTGGGCGTCAGCCCCAGGCCGCCGCAGTCGGGCGGGAAGTGCAACCAGGCCAGGCCACGGTCGAACTGCTCCCCCAGGAAGCGCTGCGCCGGCGTCGTGGCGGGTGGGAAGTCGGCCAGCAGGCCGTCAACCAGTTCGTCGACGTTCGCACTCATGCCCGCACCCTATAGCGTGCTCTTGTGCGGGGACCTGCCCACCTTCGACGGATCCGGCACCCCGATGCGGTCCCCGTCCCGGTCGGCGGCAACGCAACGGCGCGGCCGTGACGGGATCCGTGGCCCTCCCCGACGGGAGGGAGTTGGCCTACGAGGAGTACGGGGACCCCGCGGGCTTCCCGGTACTCAGCTTCCACGGGGGGCTGAGCTCCCGCCTCGACGCCGCCCCCGCCCACGGGGCCGCGGTGGCCAAGGGCGTGCGCCTCGTGTCCCCCGACCGGCCCGGCATCGGGCTGTCCGCCTACCAGCCGGGGCGCCGCCTCACCGACTGGCCGGCCGACGTCGAACGGCTCGCCGACGCCCTCGGCATCGGCACCTTCGCCGTCATGGGCTGGTCGGCCGGCGGTGCCTACGCCGCCGTGTGCGCCGCCGAGATGCACGGTCGCGTCACGGCCGCGGCGCTCCTCTCGAGCGCGGTGCCGCTCGACCTCTACGGCACGATGCGGGGCCTCACCTCGGAGGACCGCACCCTCCTGCTGCTGGCGCGGCGGGCGCCCTGGCTGGCCTCCGCCGTCATGAAGGTCAGCATCCTCAGCACCAGCAACGCCCGGCTGCTGCGCGCCGCGATGCGTTCGTTCCCGCCCGCCGACCGCTCGATCCTCACCGAGTGGGGCACGCCCGACCACGCCCTGGCGTTCGTCCGCGAGGCCGTGCGCCAGGGGACCGAGGGCTGCGTGCAGGACTACCGCATCTTCGGCGACCCCTGGGGCTTCTCCCTCGAGGAGATCAAGGTCCCCGTCCAGATCTGGGAGGGTGCCGACGACCGCACGGGGCCGCCGGGCTACCGCGCCTTCCTACAGGCGCACATCGCGCACGCCACGGTCACCGTCGTCCCCGGCGAGGGCCACCTGTCGCTGCTGCCGCATCAGGCGCCCGCGATCTTCGCCGCACTGCTCGGTGGCGACCACAACGCCGAGTCGACGGCGCGGTGGAACGTGGGGTAGGCGAAGATCATGGTCCGCAGGACCTCGAGGGAGACCCGGGCGTGGACGGCCAGGGCAAGGAGGCCGAGCACCTCGCCGCCGCTCGGGGCCATGGACGTGGCGCCGACGAGCACGCCGTCACGCGCGACGAGCTTGACGAAGCCCTCGCCGCGGTGGATCCAGCCCCGGGCGGACGCCGCGATGGACTCCTGCAGCACCGTGACCTCGCCGCCCTGCTCCCGGGCCTGTGCCTCGGTGAGTCCGACTGAGCCGATCTCGGGGTCGGTGAAGGTCACCCGCGGCAGCGCGCGGTAGTCCGCATCGGGGAGCGGCGCGCCGAGGATGTCCGCCACGCAGAGTCTGGCCTGGTACATGGCGACATGGGTGAAGGCGCCCTTCTCCGTGATGTCGCCGACCGCCCACACCCCGGGCTGCACCTTCATGCGGCCGTCGACGGGAATGCCCCGCGCCTGCTCGTCCAGCCCCAGTGCGCCGACGCCGAGGCCGGCCAGGTCGCTGCGGCGCCCGGTGGCCACCAGCATCCGCTCGCCGCTGAGGGCGGTGCCGCCGGCCAGGTGCACGATTGCACCCTCCAGACCGGAGCGCTCGACCCGCTCGATCGTCACCCCGGTGTGCACGTCCATCCCCTCCCGCCGCAGGATCTCGGTGAGGAGCTCCGAGGCCTCGGGCTCCTCG
>JBEKVF010000043.1:0-10767 GCA_049514295.1 Acidimicrobiales bacterium | reverse complement strand
GTGGCCGGTGGCAGGACCACCACGTGACGAGGAGGAATGTTGAGCGCAGGACCTGAATGGGGACCGCTGGCGCGCCTGGCCGGCGTCTGGGAGGGCGAGAAGGGTCAGGACGTCGCCTACGCCAACGAGACCGGCAAAATCGGCATGACCCCCTACCGCGAGCACATCGACTTCAAGCCCTTCGGCCCGGTGGAGAACGGGAGCCAGGTCCTCTACGGCCTCGACTACCGCATGGCGGCGTAGCGCGGCGATGATGAGAGCCCCTTCCACACCGAGGTTGGCTACTGGATGTGGGACGCCCGCGACAGCGAGGTGGTCCGCTGCTTCTTGATCCCGCGCGGCTCTGCCGTTGTCGCCGGCGGCATCGTGCCGGCTGACTCCACCACGTACACGCTCAAGGCCAGCGTCGGCAGCCAGACCTACGGGATCCTCGCCAACAACTGGTTGGACAAGAACGCCCGCTCCGTGAGCTACGAGGTGACCATCGACACAAGCGTGGACGACGAATTCACCTACTCCGAGACAACGGTGATCCTGCACGCCAAGATGAGTGAGCAGGTCATCCACACCGACGGGAACACGCTGAGGCGGATCGCCGACGCCTAGACGCCGGCAGAGGTGGCCGCCGGGGCCACAGGGAGGCACGTCATGTACGAGTGGTCAGAGGAGCAGCTGGCAATCCGCGACACGGTCCGGCGCTTCGTCGAGGAAGAGGTCAAGCCGAACGTCGAGGAGCTCGAGCACGGCGACACCCCGCCCTACGAGGTGATCCGCAAGCTGTACCGGACCTTCGGGCTGGACGCCATGGCCCGGGACTCCTTCAAGCGGGCGCTCGAGCGCAAGACGTCGGGCACGCCGCCCGCCGAGCGGTCCGAGGGCGGCGGCAACGCCGCGCTGACGCTCATCCCGATCATCGAGCTCTGCCACTACTGCCCCGGCATCGTGACCGCGCTCGGGGTGAGCACCGGCCTGGCGGCGGGCACCATCATGAAGAGCGGGACCCCCGCCCAGATGGAGCGCTGGGGCCTCGACCTGCTGACGCTGGACACGATCGGCGCCTGGGCCATCACCGAGCCCGACTCGGGCTCCGACGCCCTGGGCGGCATGAAGTCGACCGCCGTGCGGGACGGTGACGAGTACGTGATCAGCGGCAACAAGACGTTCATCACGAACGGCCCCTACGCCGACACCATCGTCTTCTACGCCAAGCTCGACGACGGGGGCGACACGCCGCTGCGCCAGCGCCCGGTCCTCACGTTCATCCTCGACCGTGGCATGCCGGGGCTCGAGCAGTCCAAGCCCTTCCGCAAGATGGGCCTGCACTCGTCACCGACGGGCGAGCTGTTCCTGACCGACGTGCGGGCGGGCCGGGACCGGCTGCTCGGGGAGAGCGAAGGGACGCCGGGCGGGAGCGAGGGGCGCGAGAGCGCCAAGGGCAACTTCGTGACCGAGCGGGCGGGCGTCGCCGCCATGTCGCTCGGCCTCATAGAGGAGTGCCTCAAGCTCTCCGTGCAGTACGCCAAGGACAGGCTGCTGTGGGAGCGGCCGATCGCGGAGTTCCAGCTCATTCAGCTGAAGCTGGCCCGCATGGAGATCGCCCGCCTCAACGTGGAGAACCTCGTGTTCCGCCACATCGAGATGAGCTCGGCCGCCAAGAGCCTGACCCTGGCCGAGGCCTCCGCGATGAAGCTCTACTCGGCCCAAGCGGCCTCCGAGGTCGCCATGGAGGCGGTGCAGCTCTTCGGCGGCAACGGGTACATGTCCGAGTTCCGGGTGGAGCAGCTGGCCCGTGACGCCAAGGTGTTCCAGATCTACGCCGGCACGGACGAGATCCAGGTGACCCACATCGCCCGGGACCTCCTCGGGCGCTGACGTGAGCGACCTGCTCGGGACGTCGCCCGGCGACGCCGTGTACGACGAGATGGTGGACCTGCGGCGCGAGGTCCACCGCCGGCCCGAGCTGGCATTCGCCGAGCACCACACGACCGAGCTGATCCGGGACCACATGGGCGCGCTCGGGGTCGCGGAGGCGGTCCGGGTCACCGAGACGGGCGGGATCTTCGCCATGGAGGGAGGTCGGCCAGGACGCAGCGTGGTGCTGCGGGCCGACATCGACGCGCTGCCGGTCCAGGAGGACGCGGCGCGGGCGGGCCACTCCGAGATCGAGGGCGTCATGCACGCCTGCGGCCACGATGTCCACGTGGCCGCCCTGCTCGGGGCGGCCACCGTGCTGGCCTCGCGGCGTGAGGACCTGCCCGGACGCTTCGTGTTCCTCTTCCAACCCGGAGAGGAGGCGCTCTGCGGGGCCAAGGCGATGGTCGAGGGCGGCGCGCTCACGGTCATGGGAGGGTCACGGCTGGTCGGGTTCCACGTGACCTCCCAGATCCCCACCGGCCTGGTGGCCGTGCGGGGCGGCGTGACCATGTCCGAGGCGCATTCGCTGCGCATCACGCTGACGGGCCCGGGCGGCCACGGTGCCATCCCGACGGGCCAGGGCGACGTCATCCGAGCCACCGCTGAGCTGGTGAACCGGCTGGGTGAGGTGGCCGTCGGGCTGTCCTTCGAGGGCGCCAACTGCGTGTGCAGCGCGGGCACACTCAATGCGGGAACCGCCGTCAACGTCGTCCCCACCTCCGCCAAGGTCACGGGCACCCTGCGGACCTTCACGGCGGACCAGCGCGAGGAGGCCTTCGACCGGCTGCGCGCACTGTGCGCCTCGGTCGCGGACGCCCAGGGGGTGCAGATCACGCTCGACGTGCCCGAGCACACCCCGGCGGTGGTGAACGACCCGGCGGTGGCCGACCTGGTGGAGGCCGAGGCCCGGGCTGCACTGGGCGCCGACCAGGTGTTCCGCATGCCGCCCTCGTCGCCCAGCGACGACGTGAGCGAATTCCTCAACCACCTACCCGGCTGCTACTTCTTCGTGGGGGGTGCCGCGGCCGACGGCTCGAGCGGCATGCACCACAGCCCGACCTTCTCGGTGGAGGACGCCTCGCTGCGCGTCGGGGCCGGCGTCATGGTGCGCAGTGCGCTGGCGCTGGCCGCGCTGTGAGCCCAGCGGCAACAATGGGCCGATGACCGCGTCCGACCTCTTCGACATCGCCGGCAAGACGGCGCTCGTCACCGGTGGCAGCCGTGGCATCGGGCGGATGATCGCCGAGGGGTTCGTCGACGCCGGGGTCACGGTGTACATCTCGTCGCGCAAGGCGGAGGCGTGCGAGCAGGTGGCGGCCGAGCTCTCGCAGAAGGGCACCTGCGTCGCGATCCCGGCCGACCTCTCGTCGGAGGCGGAGTGCCGCCGCCTGGCGAACGAGATGGCGTCGCGCGTCGACAAGCTCGACATCCTGGTCAACAACGCCGGCGCGACCTGGGGCACGCCCCTGGCCGACTTCGACGAGGCGGCCTTCGAGCGCGTCCTCGCCCTCAACGTCAAGGGCGTCTTCCACCTGACCAAGTTCCTCGTCCCGCTCCTGGAGAAGGCCGGGACCCAGGAGGAGCCCGCCCGCGTCATCAACATCGGGTCCATTGACGGGATCAGCGTGCCGGCGCTGGAGACCTACTCGTACTCGGCGTCCAAGGCGGCGGTGCACCAGATGACCCGCCACCTGGCCAAGCGACTGGCCCCCACCATCACGGTGAACGCCATCGCACCCGGCCCCTTCGAGTCCAAGATGATGGCTGCCACGCTCGATGCGTTCAAGGACCAGATTGAGGCGGGCGCGCCGCTCAAGCGCATCGGCCGCCCCGACGACATGGCCGGCGCCGCCATCTTCCTGGCGTCGAGGGCGGGCGCCTACCTGACCGGTGCCATCATCCCGGTCGACGGAGGCATCGCCACCACCCGATAGAGAGGATCAGGGGGTACAACGTGCTGCTGCTCCATGAAGTGCACCGGGTCGCCGGTGCCCGTGAAGAGATGTTCGAGGCGACCTACCGCGACGAGCTCCTCCCCGCCCTGGCCACCACGGACGGCTGCCGGCTGCTGTGGTTCCTCCGGGTGGCCCACGGGAGTGGCCCCGCCTACACGGTGGTCACGATCGTCGGCTGCCGCGACGCTGCGGCGTGGGCAGAGCTGGCGGAGCGCATGCGCGAGGGCGACCTGGTCGAGTGGTCGTCCGAGGTGGACGCCATGCGGCACGCCTGCGAAGCGAAGATCCTCACCCCGGTCTCGTGGTCACCCCTGCAGCAGATCGACCTGGCGGCGGTCCCGACGACGGGAGCCCCGCACGAGCTCAGCCTGTTCATGGAGGACACCGCCTGGCCCTACCCCGGCGGTCTCACGGCCTACCTGGGCAAGGCCGGGTCCCTCTACGACGACACGCTGAGCACCCAGAAGCGGGAGGGGCGCAGCATCATCGAGCTCGAGGCCGCCTTCCAACCCGTCTACGGGTCGCACCGCACGAACGAGGTGATCCTGTGGCAACGGGTGGTCAACCACAAGGCGCTGCTCTACCTGCTGGCCAACGACCTCCCGGCCGAGGCCACGGCACCCGGGACGTGGATGCACGACGCCCTGGCGGTGCGGGACCGGTGGGAGAGCCGGATACTGCGCAGCGCCGAATGGTCCCCGCTCTATTAGGGGTCAGCGCACGGGTGCGAGGTCGTGCGGGCCCTGCGGCGGGTAGCCGCCGGCCTCGCGCAGGGCCCGGCCCCACGGGTTCAGCACCTCAATGAGGTTGTCGAACCGATCGCCGAGCGCTTCGACCATCACCTCGCACTGGGCGTCGGTGGCCACCTCGACCGACTCCCGCAGCGCCCGCCCGTCGTCGGTGAGCCCGCCCTCCGTCACCAGACCCCTCGCCTCGAGACGGGCCTCGGCCTCGTCGAGCTGCCGGTCCGACCAGGCGCGGGTACGGATGTAGCTGCGCATGGGGAGGCCCCAGTAGAGCTCGGTCAGTAGGCCGACTTCGGTCGCGTCGAGGCCGGCCGACGTCCAGGCCGCGGTGTGCGCGTCGCCCCGGTACTCCCGCAGCATGTCGGCCAGGCGCCACAGGTCGCCCATCGGATCGCCCGGCAGGCCGAGGCTCAGGAGCCCGGCGAACAGGGGCTTGCCCTCGGGTCGCAGCGGCGCCACCGCGTCGGCGAGCAGCCCGGTCGTCCGGTGCAACCCCTCCGGCTCGGCCCCGAGGACCCGCACGAGCTGCTCCACCGCCCCCCGGGTCCGGGCGGCGCAGATGGTGGCCGCGTCGACCTTCGTCCACCCGAGCTCGACGGACGGCACCACGGCGTCGGGGTTGAACACCGCGAAGGCGGCCGCCACGACCTGGCCGGGGACCTGTCCCATCACCGAGCCTCGGCTCGTGAAGTAGGCCGGGCCATCCGGCAGTTGCACGCCGCCGCCGAGCGTGCCCGGGCTGGGCGAGAACCCGAGTACGGCGTATGCCGCATGGCACTCGGGGGAGAAGTACACCTGGCCGGCGACGGGCTCAAGGGCCATGGCCAACCGCCTCGTCCTGGAGCCACGCAACTCGGACACAATTGCCACCCTACGCCGGGTTCGCTCCCCGTAACGTTTTCACCATGACGGTGTCGGAGGAACAGGCCTGGCTCCACCCCTCGCCGGCGCTGTGGCGGATGCGGCGGGCCGAGGTGGTCGCGGTGACCGCCGTGCTGGCCGCGTTCTTCGGGCTCGTCTTCCTCGCCGCGGAGGGGCCGTCGGCCGGAGTGATCAGCGTCGTCGTCATGCTGGCGCTCGGCGCCGGCTTCTCGTGGTTCGTCCGCCGCCGCTACCGGGCGTGGCGCTACCAGGAGCGCCACGAGGACCTGATCGTGGCCCGCGGCGTCATGGTGCAGCGCCTCTCGGTCGTGCCCTACGGGAGGATGCAATTCGTCGAGGTGACCGCCGGCCCCATTGAGCGGCTCTTCCACCTGTCGACGGTCAAGCTGCACACGGCCGCCGCCGCGAGCGACGCCCGCATTCCCGGCCTCGAGGTGGCCGAGGCGGCGCGTCTCCGGGACCGCCTCACCGAGCTGGGCGAGTCGATGGCGGCGGGCATGTGACGGTCGACCGACCCGACGCAGGGCTCCCCGACGACGGGTGGCAACGCCTCCACCCGCTCTCACCGGTGGCACGCGTGGGCCGCCTCGTGCCGGCCATTGTCCTGTTGTTCCTCGTCTCGACCGTCCACTCGAAGGCGGAGAACGGGCGGGCGGAGACCGACTACCTCGTCGTGATCACGCTGGCCTCCGCCGTCTACGGCTACGTGCACTGGATGGTCACGCGCTGGCGCTTCGAGGGGGACACGCTGCGGATAGAGACGGGGCTCATCAGGAAGGACTCGCGCCGACTCCCGCTGGCCCGCATCCAGGCGGTCGACATCGTCCGCCCCCTGCTCGCCCGCATGCTCGGCGTGTCGGAGCTGCGGATCCGTGTGGCCGGATCGGGATCGACCGACGGCAAGCTGGCCTACCTGGCCGAGGCGCAAGCAGCCGAGCTCCGGCTGGCGCTGCTGGCCGGGCACCACGACACCGACGTGGCGGTGTCGAGCAACACGGGCCTCCCCATGGCGATGGTGACGACGGGTCGCCTGCTCGGCTCGGTCCTGCTCTCGCTCGTGAGCATCATCCTGATCGGCACCATCGCGACCCTGGCCGTCCTGGACGAGTTCGAGCCGAGGACGGCCGCCGCCGTGGCGGGGTTCCTGGCCGTGTATCTCCTGAGCTTCGCCGGCGTGATCTGGCGGAGGCTCTCGGGCCAGTACGCGTTCATCGCGGTGGAGGGGCCCGAGGGGGTCCGCATCCGGCGCGGGCTCCTGCAGACGATCTCCGAGACCGTCCCCTACGGGCGGATCCAGGCCGTGCGCCAGGTGGAGCCCCTGCTGTGGCGGCCCTTCGGGTGGTGCCGCCTCGAGGTGGACATCGCAGGGGCGACCGCGCGCAACCAGCGCGGCGAGGGGACGGCTGTCGTGCGCAAGGCACTGCTGCCCGTCGGCTCGCAGCAGGACTCCTGGCACCTGCTGGCGCGCCTCCTGGGCGCACCCGATCCGGAGCGGACGCCGCCACCGCGGCGGGCCCGGCTCAAGGCGCCGCTGAGCTTCCACTTCCTCTCCGCCGGCCACGACGGCATGCACGCGGTCTGCGTGACGGGAAGGATCAACCGGGCGACGACCTGGGTCCCCCTCGAGAAGTCACAGAGCATCCGGCGGGTCCAGGGCCCGCTGCAGCGGCCGCTCGGGCTCGCCACCGTCCACGTCGACGTGGCCGGGAAGCGGGCGCGGGCCGAGTTCAGGGACCGGGAGGTGGCTGAGGCGGACCGGCTGGTCGAGGAGCTCTCCGAGCTGAGCCGGCTGGCCCGGCTGCACCACGAACCCGCTCCCGGCGCGTCCGCCCGTGCCGGGAGCGTCGCCCCTTCAGGCTGGTACCCCGACCCGTCGGGACGGCACGAGCAGCGCTACTGGCACGACGGCCACTGGACCGAATACGTCGGCGACGGAGGGAGGCGGAGCTCGGAGGCGGTTACGCCGACGCCGTGAAGCGCATCGGGAAGTGCTCGATGGAGCGGATGGAGGGCGTGTAGACGAGGGTGTGGCCGGGCTCAACCTCGTACTCGGGTATCCGCTTGTGCCACTCCCGCAGCGCGACCCGCAGCTCGAGCCGCGCCAGGTTCGATCCCAGGCAGCGGTGGATGCCGCCGCCGAACGCGATGTGGCGATTGACCTCGCGGTCGAAGCGCACCTCGTCGGCGTCGGGGAACTCGGCCTCGTCGGTGTTCGCCGACCCGAGCATGATCATCACCGAATCCCCCTTGTGGATGGGGCACCCGCCGAGCTCGGTCTCCTCGACCGCGACCCGGGCCACGCCCATGACCGGTGTCTCCCAGCGCAGGAGCTCCTCGATCGCGTTCGGGATCAGCCCGGGGTCCTCGACGATCCCGCGCCGGTGCTCGGGGTGCTGGGCCAGGAAGGAGAACATGCAGTCGAGTGTGGCGGTGACGGTGTCGAGCCCGGCGATGAGGAAGAGGAAACAGATGTCGAGGATGTCCTCGCGGCTGAGCCGATCGCCTTCGACCTCTGCATCGAGGAAGAGCGAGAGCAGATCGCTGCGCCGCTCCGCCTCGCGCTGGTCGAGGATCTCGTCGAAATAGTCGTAGACGGAGTCGGCGACCTTCTGCTGGTACTCGTTCACCGCCCGGGACCCGTAGGGCTTCCCGGTCACGTGGTCCGGGCGGATGATCCCGTCCTTCATGACGAGGAACCGGTCCAGCTCGTCGAGGGGCAGGCCCAGGAGAGTCAGGAACACCTGGGAAGGGAAGGGGATGGAGAACTCCTTGGCGAAGTCCACCTCACCCCGATCGATGAAGCGGTCGATGAGGTGGTTGACGAGCGCCGAGACCTCGTCGTCGAGGAGGGCCATCTTGCGCGGGGCGAAGAGGGGGTCGAGCAACTTGCGGAACTTCTTGTGCTCCGGAGGGTCGATTTGCAGCGGGATCATGGGTCGCTTGTTCTTGAGGTCCACCGCGTCCATGTTGGAGGAGAAGATCTCAGGGTGACGCAGAGCCTGGTCGATCTCCTCCTTGCGCGACAGCAGTACGCCACGGCCGGAGCCCATGTCCATCTCCATCACCGGCATGTCGTCACGCATGAGCTTGAAGACGGGCTGCGGGTGGGCGGCCATTTCGGGATCCATGCCGGAGAGCGGGTTGCCTTCCTCCACGGACGTGTCGGCCTCGGTCTCGGTCTCGGTCTCCATGTGTTCTCCCCTGTTACTCGGGCGCTATTTGAAGAATGCAATTGATGGACTGCACGAGCGAGGCGTCATCCGACTCGGGGATGATCCAGCTCGCCGCGAACAGGCGGACGACGACGTCGACCAGCTGCTCGCGGTCGAGTGCGCCCGCGGCCACTGCGGGCACGGTGTCGAAGGCGTCGCCGAGCCGCAGCACCAGCTCCCCCCGCAGCGACGGCAGGTGCTCGAGCAGGTAGCCCATGACGAACCCCGGCTCGGACTCGAAGAGGGGACGGCACGGGTGGGAGCGAATGAAGTCGAATGCGTAGGCCATGAAGGCACCGATCTGGTCCTCGGGAGCCCGGGTGGCGGCGAGCACCTCGTCGAGCCCAGTGCTGAAACGACGCTCGTCGTAGGCGGCGGCGGCGATCAGCACCTGGTCCTTGCTCGGGAAATAGCGGTAGAGGGTGCCCCGCGACACTCCCGCTGACTCTGCGATCTCCTGCATGCCGAGCCGCTTGACGCCGCGCCGGCCGATCAGGCCCAGGGCCGCGACGAGGATCCGCGCTTCCGTCGGGCTGAAGGAGCGGACAGGGTATGCACCAAGCTCGGCACCGGGGGTGGCGTCCTGCAGCGTGGCCGTCATCGTGAGACATTTTAGACAGATTCTGTCGCTTTTGTCTCAACCTCTCCGCTACGCCCCGCTCAAGCTCTCGTCCTGAGCCTCCACCGCCGGACCGAAGGCACGACGAAGATCGCCACCAGGGCCACGAGCCCGATCAGCGTGGCTAGCTGGCCGAGGTCATTCGAAGCAGTCCGTCCGTAGGTGAGCGTCACGTCATGGCTCGTGGGCACTACGACCATGAGGTTGGGCGTCACCCGCCAGGGCCCGTCCGCGCCGCTGGCGTGCCAGTTGGGGAAGTAGGAGACCTTGACCAGGACGGGCGTGCCCACCCGAGAGACGTGGAAGCTGATGGACGAGTCGGTCTGGGACACCGCCGTCACGCGGGTCGTCCCGACGTGCTTGACGGCCGGGCGGATGTCCTTCACCGAGGTCCGGGGCCACGACGTCGGACCACTCTGCGCGAGTTCGACGTCCCACCGCGCCGGGTGGTCGTACCAGGCCACCGACGGATTGAGCCAGCTCGAGGGCGCCGGCTTCACCCCGGAGAGCACGACGGGGTCGTTGCGCAGGGGCGTGACCAGAGCGGAGTCCTTCACGACGTAGATGTCCCAGGTGGTGTGCGCCTCGACGCCGCTGTAGTTGTACGCCCACGGACCGGTGCTGGCGACGAGCTTCAGGGCGGGGTCGACGTTGGCCTCCTGTTCCACCTGGGGTGTCTCGGCCATGAAGTACTTGACGCCGAGCAATTGCAGGTGCCGCACGCCGAGCGTCACGTCGAGCGGGCCGTAGGGAAGCCCCACCTCCGGATCGGAGGGGGATTCGGACAACTCGGCCTGGTCGAGGAAGTGGTAGGGCGTCGTGGCCGAGGACTCGAACAGCAGACCCTCCATGGAGTCGATGCATCCGTTCGTCCAGTACGGCAGGAGCATGAGTGCCTCGGGCGTGCCGAAGCGGTTCTCGTTGTCGCTGTACTCCCACATCTCGCGTCCGCACCCGTAGCGCTTGCTGACCGCCTCCATGGTCTGGATGATGGAGCGGTACTCGGGGTAGGACGCCTGCCCCTCATAACCCTCGTAGTTGTAGGCCGACCAGTTCGTGACCTCGTTGGGCCCGGCATGCACGAACGACGACGGTTGAACGACGAAGGGCGGGACCACGATGAGCAGTACACCGAGCAGACCGAGCACCGCACCGCTGACGGCGGCCGGGGACCAGCGCGGGGAGGCGCGCCGCGGGGTGAAGACATAGCCCGCGTCCGCAGCGAAGTCCCCGGGCGTTCGCGGCTCCTCCCACGGCCGCTGGGTCGGCGGCCCCTCCGCCCACGGCGGCGCCTGGGCCTGGGCCGCCCAGCGCTCGGCCCGCATGCGCCGCCACGACTCCGCGATGGCGATGCACGCCGTCCCGAAGGTCCAGGCCGCCATCAGGTACACGGAGATGAACCAGAGCGGGAGGAGCCGGACGTTGTAGAGGCTCCCCTG
>JBEKVF010000042.1:0-10808 GCA_049514295.1 Acidimicrobiales bacterium | reverse complement strand
CGGTCCGCACCAGCCGCGCCCCCTCCCACTGCTGGTTAAGACGGGCCTGGAGCCATGAGCCGGCGGTCCACGCAAGCGTCGACGCCGTGACCACCGCGCCCGCCATCAACGTGCTGTGGTGGCGCACCGTCGTGATGGTCAGCGTGACGTAGGCGTCGGCCCCGAAGAAGGCGAACGTCAGGAGCCCGCGGCTGAGAATGGTGGCGGGAAGTCCGGGGGCGCCGCGCAGCGTGCCGGGGGGGAGCAAACGGCGCAGCGGCGCCAGCCCGACGAGGGCGGCGACCCCGGCCAGGCCGAGCCCGATAAGCACGTTGCGCGAGCCGAGTGCCGCAAGGACGAAGGCCGCGCCCGCCGCGGTGCGGACGGCATCGGCGACCCGGTGCTCGTCCGGATGCGCGGCGACCGGTCGCCCGAGCCGCACGAGCGCGGGCACGGCCATGGGACCGGCCACGACCACCAGCGGGATCAGGCCCAGGAACACCCAGCGCCACCCGAACAGGTGGGCGACGGCCGCCGCCACGCCGGGTCCGACGATGCCCGGCACGACCCACGCCGTCGACAGCACCGCCATCATGCGGGCCCGCTGCGCCTCACGCAGACTGCGACCGATGGCGACATAGGCGACCGCCGGAATGGCTCCCGCACCGAGCCCCTGCAGGCAGCGCCCGCCGACGAGCACCCACATGGAGGGGGCGAGACCGGCCACGAGGAGGCCGGCCGAGAACAGCACCAGGCCCGCCAAATACGGGCGCGCCGGCCCGTGCCGGTCGGCGTCGCGTCCGGCCACGACGATCCCGATGAGGGAGGCCAGCTGGAAGCTCGCGAAGACCCACCCGTAGAGCTCCAATCCCTTCAGGTCGCGGGCCACAACCGGCATCACGGTGACCACCGCCAGTGCCTCGGACGCGATGAAGGTGACGGTGAGCACGAGCCCGAGTGTCAGGGCGCGCCTGTGCGGCGCCCACAGCCCATCTCCGGCAACGCCCCGGCTCACGACGGCGAGACTACGGGCAGGAGCCGCTGGTACTCTGCGGGCAGGGAGGGCATATGGCGCTGCAGACCATCGACGTCGACCAGCATCTCTTCGAATCGAGGACCACCTGGTCCGATCACATCGACCCGGCACAGAGGTCGGACGCACTCTCCATCTCGGACGACGAGGCGGGCTGGCCCTGGTTGACGTGGCGGGGCCAGCAGCTCACGCCGCTGGAGGTTCCCATCCCGGAACGCTCGACCCTGATCGGCGAGGACAGGCTCCGGCGGCTGCGGGGAGAGCGCGCGTTGGCATCGTTCGAGGAGCTGGTGCCGGAGTCCTACCGCCTGGCTGGCGCGCGTCTCGTGTCGCTCGACGAGTTCGGGATGGACGCTGCGGTCATGTTCCCGAACTACGGCCTGCTGTGGGAGCAGCGGCTGGCGTCGGACCGAGTTGCGCAGCGGGCGAACGCACGGGCCTACAACCGCTTCATGGCGGACGTCTGCGGGGAGGGTGCCGGGCGTCTCTTCGGCGTGGCACACGTGCTGCTGCACGACCCGGCCTGGGCAGTGGAGGAGATCACACGGGTACGGGCCCAGGGCGTCCGCCTGGCCATGATCGCCCCTGCGCCCGTGGACGGGAAGCCGCTGTCGCACCCGGACTTCGATCCGGTGTGGGCCGCCTTCAGCGCCGAGGGCGTGGCACCGGTCTTCCACGTGTCCGAATTCGAGAGCCCGATCCACCCGGCCTGGCGTCAGGGCGAGCAGGAGGATGGCGAGCAGCTCTTCGATTCCATCTTCTTGTACCTCGCACCTGCAGTCGCACTCGCCAACCTCATCCTGCACGGGGTGCTCGAACGGTTCCCCGACTTGCGCCTCGGCGTCGTCGAGCTGACGGCGAGCTGGGTGCCGAGCTTCCTTCTCCACATCGACGGGGCGTCGGACTTCTACACCCAGCGGCACGGCGAGCCCTTCCGTAAGCTGGCCGAGCGCCCGTCGGAATACTTCCTGCGCCAGGTCCGGGTCGCCGCGCTGCCCTACGAGATGCCCAACCGCCTCGTCCCCAAGGTCGGCGACGAGACGTTCATGATCGGCAGCGACTGGCCGCACGCCGAGGGTGTCGCCGATCCCATGGCTGCAGCCGAGCGCGCCGTGGCGGGGTTGACCGACCGGGCCCGCGGGAACATCTTGGGAGCCAATGCCGCGTGGCTCCTCGGCCTGTGACCATCGACCTCGAGGCCGCCGCCGACGAGCGGGAGCGGCTGCGCACGAAGTACCTGCAGGAGCCGGCACGCCGACCGGCGTCGAAGGCTCGTGGGGTGCACCACCTGGCGCTCCTGTGCTCCGACGTGGAGCGGACCATCCGCTTCTACCAGGAGCTGCTCGGGTTCCCACTGGTCGAGCTGTTCGAGAACCGGGACTACAAGGGGTCCACGCACCTCTTCTTCGACCTGGGGCATGACAACACGCTGGCGTTCTTCGACTTCCCGGACCTCGGTCTCGGCCCCTACGCGGAGGTGCTTGGTGGCTTCCACCATCTCGCCATCTCCGTCGACCGGGCGCAGTGGGACGCTGCCCGCGCCCGGCTCGAGGAGGCAGGCGTCACCACGCAGATAGAGAGCGAGATCTCCCTGTACTTCGCGGACCCTGACGGCGTGCGGCTCGAGCTCATCGCCGAGGACCTCGGCTCGCTGTACGGCACCCCGCTGCACTGATGGCCGTCACCGGGCTGGCCAACCTGGCTGTCAAGGTGATCGATCTCGAGGGGGCCTGCGCCTGGTACGAGGCGGCGGGCGCCACCGTGACCGAGCCCGTCGAGTGGGAGAACGGACGCCGGGCCGACGTCCAGCTCGGCGCGCTGGCCCTCACCCTCTTCACGCAGGCGATCTACGAGGACGCGTGCACGCTGCCGGCAGAGGGGTTCCTGCACCCCGCCCTGTTCGTCGACGACCTCGATGCCGAGCTGGCGCGCCACGAGGTCCTGTGGGGGCCGCGGACCGTCAGCGGCACGTTCGGCAGCCGCCGCATCGCCTTCGTGGAGGCTCCCGGCGGCATCCGCCTGGAGTTCATGGAGCAGGTCGGAGAGCCCCCAGGCTGACCGTACGCCGGCTGGCGGCAATCGGGAAGGGGAGGCGTGTGGTGGCCGCGCCGTCGATGGTCGTGCTGGCACGACCGCGGGCCAGCGGCCAGCACCCTTCAAGAAGTGGCCGCGAGCGCGGACAATGGATTCGTTGATGCCAACGGGGCGAACGATGAAAGGGGCTCAACATGAACGACGCGACCGTCAGCCGCTGGATGGGCCCGCTGGGCCTCGTCACCATCATCGCGCTCTTCGTGGGGTTCGGACCCCTGAGCGGGAATCAACCAAGTGAGAACGTCTCCGGCGTCAAGGTGGCGGCCTTCGTCAACTCACACATGTCCCAGGAATGGGCGCAGATCTACGTGATTGGCTTCGGCCTGGCGCTGCTCGTCCTCTTCGTCGCCCAGCTCCGCGACGTCCTGAGGGACACCAGCGGGCAGCGTCTCCTGCCCAACGTCGTCTTTGCGGCGGCCATCATCCTGGTGGCGGGCATCATCGTCGACGGGACGTTGCAGATCGTGATGATCCTGGCTGCGCACAACGGTGAGTACGCCATTGTGAAGACGATGAACTTCGTGGGGCAGAACAACGAGCTGACCTTCCTCTTCGGCCTCGCCCTGCTGACGCTGGCCACCGGGTTCTGCATCCTGGTGAGCCGGGAGGCCGGGCTGCCCAAGGTGCTCGGTTGGTTCTCCCTGCTGGTCGGCGTCGTGGCCTGCGCGGGACCGCTCAGCTTCTTCGCCATCCTCTTCGGGCTTCCCATCTGGCTCGTGGCCACCGGGTTCGTCATCTCGACCCGGGCCCGTCGGAATCCACCGGCGGCGCCGGTGGCGGAGGCTGTGACTGCAGCTGTGTGACGGCCCTCCCGCCCTGCGTCCCGGGATTGACCATTGCAGCTGTTGGCGTAGGAGCGCTCGTGCTCGCCAACCTCATCGTGGCGTGCCGGCTGGCCGCCGACACGCCTACAGCGCTCATGCTCCAAGCGGAGTAGACCCCGGGCCTCCATACCGCCCGTTCGGGACCCTCGCGTGTGAGGATTTCGCAGGACCCGAAGTCACAGGAGGACTGGGATGACAACGATCACCGGAGAAGCGGTTCCGCCGCCGGCACCGCAGCACGGCTACACCAAGGACGGAACCCCCGTGTACGCCCACACGCACCACTTCGTGAAGGCCGACACCGCAGCGCAACGGTTCAACGCGGCGGTCGGTCTGAAGATCACCGTGCTCGTCGGCACGATGTGGGCGGCGTACGTCTTCGCTCTGATCGCGTTCTACTCGCTGCCGTCGACGATCAAGGCGCACAGCGGCACTGTCCTGGTGCTCTGGATCAGCTCGGAGTTCCTGCAGCTGGTGCTGCTGCCCATCATCATCGTCGGGCAGAACATCCAATCCAGAGCGGCGGACGCCCGAGCAACGAAGACGTTCGAGGACGTCGAGGATGCCCGCCAGAAGATCGAGCACGCCATCTCCCTGCTTGACGTGAATACTGAGGGCGGGCTGCATGATGCCGTCGCCATAATCACCGCCGCCATCAACGCCAAGGTCGCGCCGGGTGGAGCGGCGACCTGAGCTTGCCTCGGGGACCCGGTCTACCGGGCTGATGTGACAGGCTCAGGCGCGATGAAAGAGCTACCCCCCGTGGAGCTGCTCAGGCCGGCGGATCTCGCAGCCGGCGTTCCCTACGCGTACGCGGCGACGACGAGGAATCGCCCGCTCTGTGTCTTCACGGCCGGCGCATGCCCTCTCGACGGGTCGGGATCGACGGTAGCGGCCGGTGACGTGGTGGCCCAGGCCGAACAGATGATGGCCAATCTCGGAGTGGCGTTGCACGCGGCCGGCGCGCGGCTCGACGACGTGGTCAAGATCACCGTGTACGTGGCCAGCAGGGAACGGGCGGATCTCGTTGCCGTCTGGGTCGTCGTGCGGCGGCACTTCGGGGCGCACGATCCGCCGGGCACCCTGCTCGGCGTCAGCGTCCTCGGCTACCCGGACCAGCTGGTCGAGGTGGAGGCGATCGCCGCACTGGACGGCTGAATCGAAGGATTTCGGACTGTGTGTCGAAACCGGTGGCTGCCGTTCGTGTAGGAGGTGACCACCGGCGCCGGACCGGAGGTCCCGAGAGAAGGAAGGTATCCCGATGACGCAGTACTTGCTCAGCGTGCCGATGATCGACGGCGCGCCACCCCGGCTCCCCGACGACATGCAGCAGGCCTACGAAGGGGTCGCCCGGTTCAATGCCGAACTGGAGTCGGCTGGAGCGTGGGTCTTCGCCGGCGGGCTCCTGCCGGCGTCGTCGGCGACGGTCGTCCGCGCCCAGGGGGGCGAGGTCCTGATGACGGACGGGCCTTTCACCGAGTCAAAGGAGCACATCGGCGGGGTGTGGATCATTGAGGCGATCGACCTCGATGCGGCCCTCGCCTGGGCCACCAAGGCGACCCGGGCATGCGGCGAACCAGTCGAGGTCCGGCCGTTCCAGGAGATCCCGGAGGGCTGATGCCGGGCCCCCCGGAGGCGGGCGGTTCCGATGTCGAGCGAGTCTTCCGTGAGCAGTACGGGCGCGCCGTGTCGGTCCTGGTGCGCTCCTTCGGCGACATCAACCTCGCCGAGGAGGCCGTGCAGGACGCGTTCACGATCGCGGCGCAGCGCTGGTGTGAGGGCGGACTGCCGCCCAGCCCGGCTGGCTGGATCATCACGACAGCGCGCAACCGGATCCTCGACCGCCTGCGACGGGAGGCCTCCCGGGAGGATCGTCAGGCTCAGGCCGCGCTCCTCCACCAGAGTGGGGAGCCCGAGGAGGAGCTGGCCGTGCGAGACGACCGCCTGCGACTGATCTTCACCTGTTGCCATCCGGCGTTGGCGCCCTCCGCCCAGGTGGCCCTGACCCTACGCCTGCTCGGTGGGCTCACGACGACGGAGATCGCCCGGGCCTTCGTCGTCCCGGAGAAGACGATGGCCCAGCGCATCGTGCGAGCCAAGGCCAAGATCCGAGATGCCGGAATCCCCTACAGGGTCCCGAGCAGCGCCGAGCTCCCGGACCGGCTCCGTCCCGTGCTGGCGGTGATCTACCTCGTGTTCAACGAGGGCTACGCCGCCACCTCGGGCGACCGGCTCGCGCGCGAGGACCTCTGTACGGAGGCGATCCGCCTGGGGCGGGTTCTGGTCGCACTGATGCCAGACGAGCCCGAGGTCATGGGGCTGCTGGCGCTCATGCTGCTGATCGCGGCACGCCGTCCGGCTCGCATCGGCTTGGATGACTCGCTGGTCCCGCTCTCCGAGCAGGACCGCACCTTGTGGGACCCCGTACAGATTGATGAGGGCCAGCAGCTTGTGCGGGCCTGTCTGCGGCGGAACATCCCGGGCCCCTACCAGATCCAGGCCGCCATCAACGCGGTCCACAGCGACGCGCCGACGGCCTCGGCGACGGACTGGCACCAGATCCTCGCGCTCTACGACCAGCTGCTCGTCTTCGACCCTTCGCCGGTCGTGGCTCTCAACCGGGCCGTCGCCCTCGTCGAGGTCGAGGGCGCCGAGGCGGGGCTGGCGGCCCTCGACGGGCTGCCCCTCGACACGTACTACCTCCTCCACGCCGTGCGGGCCGACCTCCTGCGACGGCTGGGCCGCCGTTCCGAGGCGGTCGCGGAGTACGAGGCCGCACGTGCACTGACCGACAACGAGTCGGAACGCTCCTTCCTCGAGCAGGCCCGGACAGCGGCGGCCGGGCCGCCGTCGATGACAGACTCGGAGCCGTCATGAAGGTGTACCTCGTCGACGGGACCTACGAGCTGTTCCGCCACTTCTTCGGGGCACCGCCGCACCGCAACGCGGCCGGGCAGGAGGTGGCGGCGGTCAGGGGGGTGGTCGGCTCCGTGCTCCAGATGCTGGGTGGGGGAGCCACCCACGTCGGCGTCGCCACCGACCACGTGATCGAATCGTTCCGCAACGACCTGTGGCCGGGGTACAAGACGGGCGCCGGCATCGACCCGGACCTGTGGTCCCAGGCCTGGCCCATGGAGGAATCGCTGGTTGCTCTGGGTGTGGTCGTGTGGCCCATGGTCGACGTCGAGGCCGACGACGCGCTGGCCAGCGCGGCGGCGGTCGCCGGTGACGACAACGGCGTCGAGCAGGTCGTCATCTGCACGCCGGACAAGGACCTCGGGCAGTGCGTGCGGGGGCGCCGCATCGTCCAGCTCGACCGGCGCAAGGACCTCCAGATCGACGAGGACGGCGTCGTCGCCAAGTTCGGTGTCGGTCCGGCCTCCATTCCCGACTATCTGGCGCTGGTGGGTGACAGCGCGGACGGGTTTCCAGGACTGCCCGGCTGGGGGGCCAAGTCGGCCGCCGCGGTCCTGGCGCGGTGGCGACAGCTCGAGGACATCCCTCCCGATCCGGCCGACTGGGAGGTCAAGGTGCGGGGCGCGGCCAAGCTGGCCATGACGCTGCAGGAGCACCGTGACGATGCCCTTCTGTTCAAGCAGCTGGCCACCTTGCGGGTCGACCGTTCCCTGCTGGCACGGGTCGAGGACCTCCGCTGGCGCGGGCCCACGAGCGACTTCGCACGCGTCTGCGCCGACCTCGACGCGCCCGGGCTCGCCCGACGGGCGGAGGCGCTGGCAGCCGTGCGCTGAGGCTCGGCGTCGGAGCAAAGCGTACGGCCAGTGCGGGCCTAGACTTCGGAGCGGTGAACGGGCTCCGTTCGAGTACCGGTAGCGCCGGGACCACCCGGTGACGACCGGTTGGCGCGTCCTCTCGCTTGATCACCGCGATCCCCTTGCCCCCATTGAGGAGATCGTCCGCCTGATCGATCTGGCCGGGACGTCGATGGCCGCCGCCTACAGCCGCAGCGACGTTGTCGAGGCGCTCAACGAGCAGCAGCCCGCTGCGGTGGCTCTGGCGTCGGGCCAGCTGGTCGGCGTGGCCGCCGCCCGCGTGGCCGGCCGCGATGCACACCTGCTGGCCTTGGCGCTCCACCCGCAATGGCGGAACCGGGGCATCGGATCCGCCCTGCTGCGCGAGCTCGACCAGGAGGTGATCCATCACGGCGCACACCGCGTGCTGGCCCTGGTCGAGCCCGGGCAGGTCGGCGAGGTCGCCTTCTCGCACCAGGGATTCGACCGCTTCGACGGGTTGCACCTCTTCGTCCGCGCCGCCTCCATGGTCCCCGAGGAGCTCGCGATCGTGGAGCGCTACGGCGGCCAGTTCCCCGCGTCGGGGTTGTGGGAGGACATGAAGGGCTTCTCGTCGACGAAGGTGCTCCTGAATCGACGCATCGTCGCGCCGCTGTCGCATTCGGAGTTGGCGGAACGCATCGGGTTGCGTGCTCCGGCCGCAGTCATGCTGTTCGGACCTCCCGGGACCGGGAAGACGTCCTTCGCCCGTGCGATCGCGTCGCGGCTCTCTTGGGCCTTCGTCGAACTGCACCCCTCCCTGCTGGGCCACGGGACGGAGGCCGCAGCGTCGCTGCGTGCCGCGCTGGCCGACCTGGGCCATGTCGACCGGCTTGTCTGTTTCATTGACGAGGCGGACGAAATCGCCTCGGCCCGGGATGCGCGCCCCGAGAGCCAGCCCATCGTCAACGAATTGCTGAAGGCCCTCCCGATCTTCAAGTCACGTCCCGGCCGTCTCATGGTCATGGCGACGAACTCCATCGCGGCCATCGACCCGGCCCTGCTCCGTCCCGGACGGTTCGATCTCATCATCCCGGTGGGCGCACCGGATCGCGAGGGCCGAAGGGAGTTGGCGGGGGAGTTCCTGGGGTCGTGTGACCCCGACGACATGGCGGAGCGCACCGAGGGCTTCACCCCGGCCGACTTCGCGCTGGCGGAGCAGCGGGCCGCCCAGCTCGCCTTCGAGCGGGCCCTCGGCGGCGGCGATGCCACCGTCACCTCCGCTGACTGTCTCGATGCGGTGTCGCGCACCAAGCCCTCCGTGAACAAGGAAGCTGCGGCGGCTTTCGACGACGAGGCCGCCACGTTCGCCCGGCTCTGACGGGCATCGCCCCCGCCGTGAGCTAACCGGCTGCCGCCACGACCGGCGCCGATCCGGACACGTTCAGCCGGCGGAGATAGAGGTCGCGGCTGTTCGGGAAGCCGACGGCACGCGGGACCCAGGCGTGGAACGCGATCCGGTACGCGCCCGTCGTGTCGGCGAACACAGACTCGCCCCCCGGACCGGCCACGCCCTGACCGCTGGAGAGAATGCGGCTCGACGACGAGTCGCTGCAGGGTCCGAGCGGCCCGGTGCACGTGGCGACGCCGACCCCGTAGTTCGCGCTGTCCCAATTGTTGCCCGAGAAGAAGAGGTAGTAGCGCCCGGCCGCCGTGAGCATGTCGGGAGCCTCGACCGTCCCGGCCTCCCACGGTTGCGCCGGCACGAGCAGGACGGTGGGGGTGGCACCGGCGGCGAACGCCGTACCGGCCGGGTCGAGCTGCTCGGACCAGATCTTGGACGAGCCCGGTCCTCCGGACTTCCACAGCAGGTAGAGGCTGCCGTTGGTGTCGATGAACGAGGCCGGGTCGATGGAGCCCCCGAGCGCCGGCTGGCACTCGAGCGGTGCCGTCGACCGGTCGACGAACGGGCCCTGAGGCTGGGTGGCTGTCGCCACCGAGACACACTCCCTCCCGCTGCCGGCCACGTTCGCCGCGTAGTACAGCACGAAGCTCCCTCCGATCGCGGCCACCGCGGGAGCCCATGTGTAGTGGGGCTCGGCCCAGGCGGGCAGGTGCGGGAGCGCATTGCCGACCGCCGTCCAGTGCGTCAGGTCGGTGGACTGAATGATCTGGATGTTCCCCGCTACCGAATTGGTGGCGTACGCGAAATAGGTCTGCCCCACGAGGATCACGTCGGGATCCGGGAAGTCGAACGGGTAGACGAGGCCGGCGGTCGTCCCGCCGTCGAGCGCACTGCACGGCCCCGAGACGGCCGAGATGTCCTTGGCGGCCTTGTTGTTGTCATTGGCCGAGATCTGGCCCAGGGCGTCCTGGACGCCCCCGAGGCACGTTTGGAGCGTATCGATGCTGGCGCCCTGCAGGAAGGCGTGCAGGTTCGTGGTGCCGAGCGACGAGTTGGTCGCCGCCAGCTGGCTGAGTGTCGTCGCGATCGCAGCCTGCAGGGAGTTGCGCTTGCCGGTGGTGACCGCCGTTGCGAAGCGGGTGAGGGTGACGTCATGGCGCTGTGATGTGAGGTGTGCGTTGGCCGCGGCGAGCGCCGCCTCCTCGTTCCGTGCCCGTGTCCGCGCCTGGACGTCGGTCCACACCGCGGCCGCCAGAAGGGCGACGCCGAGCACGATCGTCACCGAGAGGATCCACCTCCTCCGCCGACTGTGGTGGGAGTCAGCCACTGGACGCCGCCGCGGCGGAGCAGCTTGAAGAGACAGAGTT
Source organism: Acidimicrobiales bacterium (assembly GCA_049514295.1). GTDB lineage: Bacteria > Actinomycetota > Acidimicrobiia > Acidimicrobiales > RAAP-2 > Bog-473. The sequence goes on along the minus strand of JBEKVF010000042.1, from coordinate 378 downwards.
CAGCGCCGTAATGGCGCGGGACTGCTTGCCGACGGAGAGCGCATTCAACGCCCGTTCGACGCCTCCCAGGCAGGTCTGGAGGGAGGTGATCTGGGATGCCTGCTGCGAGACGTGCGCCTCGTCCGCGGCCAGTGCCGTCTGCGCCCCCTTGAGCTGGGACGCATCCTGGCTCAAGGCGGTTGAATCGTTACCCACCTGCGTCATCAGGAGATCGAGGTTGCGGCGCAGCTCCGTCAACTGGGCCGACACGGTGTCCGTCTGGTGCCGCGTCACGCCGAGTGACGTCTGGGCCTGGTCGAACTGGTCATGTACCCGCACCTGGTCGTCAATCAGGTAGCCCAGCGCGGCGGCGAAGAGGGCACCCACGATGATGCCGAG